>JAJZEL010000017.1 GCA_021828575.1 Pseudomonadota bacterium | reverse complement strand
ACGATACCTTGCGCTATTTCGCGCGAGATCCTATTCACAGGCACTATCACCATCAGGACCTGACTTTTGGCCAGTTGTACGCCTATACGGAAAATTTCGTTTTGCCTTTTTCCCACGATGAAGTGGTTCATGGGAAAAAATCTCTCCTGGACAAAATGCCAGGAGATGTTTGGCAAAAATTTGCCAATTTGCGACTGCTTTTCCTTTATCAAATGACAGCCCCAGGGAAAAAGTTGAATTTCATGGGCAACGAGTTTGGACACGGTAGTGAATGGAGGGTCAAGGATGGGCTTGACTGGTGGTTACTGGATATCCAGTGGCATCAAGGCGTTCGTCTGCTGTGTCGAGATCTCAACTTTCTTTACAGGAATAAAAAACCCCTCAACGATCTGGATTTCGATTCCAGGGGGTTTTACTGGATTGAATGCAATGACTCCTCCCACTCCATATTAAGTTTTGTTCGTCAGGATCAATCCGGCAATTTTCTCGTCATGGTATTGAATTTCACCCCGATTCCAAGGCACGACTTCCGGCTCGGCGTACCCCGTTCAGGACACTACCGCGAACTACTCAACAGTGATTCTGTCCATTATGGGGGAAGCAATCTTGGAAACGGCTCTGGAATGGCTTCCGCACCTTCTTCCTGGAATGGACAACCCCATTCCCTAACCGTTACATTACCGCCGTTGGGTGGCATCATTCTGGAACTTGACTCATGAGCTCACTGACAACTTCTCCTGCCTGGATGTCCCTTCAGGAACATCAAAAAATCATGTCCGAACAGCACATGCGAATGATGTTCCATGAAGATCCTGACCGTTTCAGAAAATTCAGTCTCTCTGCCGGCCCTCTCTTTCTTGACTACTCAAAAAACCGCATTACTGAAAAAACAGTTTCCCTTCTCCTGGATCTGGCCCGGCAATGCCATGTTTCAGAGTGGGTCAACCGCATGTTCAAGGGAGAAAAAATCAATTTCACGGAGCACAGGGCTGTGCTTCATACAGCCCTGCGTAATCCGTCCACTGAAACACTGCTCGTGGATGGAGTGAATGTGCGCGAACAGGTGCATCATGTTCTGTCACAGATGAAACGCTTTACCGAATCAGTCCGTTCCGGTCAATGGAAGGGGTATACCGGGGAAACCATCACCGATGTGGTGAACATCGGCATTGGAGGCTCTGACCTTGGGCCAGCCATGGCCGCCCGAGCCCTTGAGGAAGACTGCACAGTCCCTCGTGCCCATTTTGTTTCCAATGTGGATGGCGCACACCTGGCTCGTACGCTCAAGCATTTGAATCCTGCAAGAACCTTGTTTGTCGTTGCCTCAAAAACATTCACGACTCAAGAAACCCTGATGAATGCCAGGTCTGCTCGTGAATGGTTCCTTTCACAAGCCAGGTACGAAAAATTCATACCATTGCATTTCGTCGCATTGTCGACCAACCAAAGGGAAGTCTCGGCATTTGGCATTTCTCCCGATCACATGTTCGAGTTTTGGGACTGGGTGGGCGGTCGTTATTCATTATGGTCTTCCATTGGTTTATCCCTTGCCTTGACTCTTGGCATGGACAAATTTTCAGAAATGCTCCTGGGTGCTTTTGAAATCGACGAGCACTTTCAAACCGCACCGCTTGAAAAAAACATGCCTGTGATCCTTGCTTTGCTGGGTGTCTGGTATATCAATTTTTTCAATGCCCAAACCCATGCCATTCTTCCCTACGACCAGGGCATGTCTGACTTTGTCAATTACCTTCAGCAAATGACCATGGAAAGTAATGGCAAGTCCGTCACTCGTGAAGGACTACCGGTGGATTATGCGACTGGCTCCATCCTGTGGGGTGGCGTGGGAACCAATGGCCAGCACGCCTATTTTCAACTGCTTCACCAGGGAACCCCTCTTATCCCTGCTGACTTCATTGCCCCCATGCATAGCAGGACACCACTTGGAAATCATCATAAAATCCTCCTTTCCAATTTTCTTGCGCAGACAGAAGCGCTGATGCGAGGTAAATCCCGTTCTGAAGCGCAAGCCGAGCTGATATCTTCCGGACTGGAAAAGTCGGCACTCCAGGCACTTTTGCCCCATAAATGCTTTGCAGGCAATCGGCCCAGTAACAGCTTGTTGATTGACCAGTTAAACCCTCGTTCTTTGGGAGCACTGGTTGCTTTGTATGAGCACAAAACCTTTGTCCAGAGCCTGATCTGGGACATCAACGCATTTGATCAATGGGGAGTTGAACTTGGCAAGCAACTGGCTCAGGGCATACAGGCTGAATGGGACCAGAGACCTGAAATCTCGAACCATGACGCTTCCACAAACGGCCTGCTCGAAATGATTCGGAAAACGTGATTGGACATTCATGAAAATACTTTTCGCCACTTCCGAAGCGTACCCCCTGGTCAAGACAGGGGGACTGGGAGATGTTAGCCGAGCCCTCCCCCAGGCGCTCAAGCAGCATGGAGAAGATGTTCGCATCCTCTTGCCAGGCTACCCCTCCGTCCTTTCACAATTGAGTGAAATAAAAGAAGTCTGCGTACTATCCCCCACACACTCCTTTCAAGAATCTGGACGCCTGGTGGAAGCCCTGTTTCCAGGCAGTGACCTCCCTCTGTATGTGGTAGAGTCACCCGGACTGTATGATCGCCCCGGAACCCCCTATCTGACGCCTGAAGGACATGACTGGCCCGACAATGCCTTGCGTTTTGGTTATCTGAGTCATGTGGCCGCACTGATCTGTTCAGGTCATCTTCCCATGCCATGGAAACCGGACATCGTTCACTGCAATGACTGGCAGACAGCCCTGGTTCCCGTATTTCTGGCACACCGGGGACTGGCTCGCTTCCCTTCCGTTCTGACTATCCATAATCTTGCTTTTCAGGGAAATTTTTCCCCGGACTGGGTTCAGAAGCTCGGTTTTCCCACAAGCAGTTTCCACATGGAAGACCTCGAGTTCTATGGCCATTTTTCCTTTTTGAAAGCCGGACTGGTTCATGCGACACGGGTGACTACTGTGAGCCCCACCTATGCCAGGGAAATTTGTTCCAGCGACTTGGGATATGGACTTCAAGGCCTGCTGTCACACAGAGAAAAAGACCTGATGGGCATTCTCAACGGGATAGGTCCCGAATGGAACCCCTCCGTCGACCCCTTGTTACAGGCTCATTTCAGCGTTTCCGATCTGAGGGGAAAAACCAGGTGTAAAAATGCACTTCGAAAGCAGCTTCAGTTACCGGTCACCCCCAACGTTCCTGTTTTGGGTTTGGTCAGTCGCTTGACGCACCAGAAAGGCATTGACCTACTCGTCGACATCCTTGACGAACTCATGAATGAACCATTGCAGCTGGTCATTTTAGGCAGTGGAGACGCAAGCATGGAGCAGACACTCAGGGAAGCCCAACCCCTTTTCCCTGAAAAACTGAGCGTGACCCTGGGATTCGACGAGGCACTGTCTCACAGGATCATCGCTGGCAGCGACTTGTTTCTGATGCCTTCCCGATTCGAACCCTGCGGACTTGCCCAGATGTATGCCATGGCCTACGGCACGCCGCCTGTTGTGCATAAAACGGGAGGGCTTGCCGATACGGTGGAGGGTTTTGACTTCAATGGGCCCGCAAAAAACCAGTCTACCGGATTTGTTTTTGAGGATCTGACACCCCAAGCGTTCATGAATGCCATCCGGAGTGGTCTGTCGCAATTCCAGAACAAGAATGCCTGGCAGACTCTCAGAAAAAACGGCATGAAAAAAGATTTCAGTTGGACCCCTGCAGGGGCGATATACACCGCCCTCTACAAGGAAATCGCCCTGCCATCATAGCCAGGCCATCAACCCTATTTCAAATGGATGCACCAGATGGGGATTGTGCGGATACATGCGAATACGGTAGTCCAGCTGACCACACAGCTCCGGTTGTAACTCCAGTGCAAACACATGCTCCTTACCACCTTCGAGCTGTCCTTTGTGCTGAAAATGGAATGGTGGCAACACAGGGAACCCACTCCGACGAATGGAGCGGTTAAGCAACAATTCCACGCAAACATCCTGCGGCCCCAAGCCATCCAGATCCACTGCCACCTGAATCTGCATGCTGCTGCCGTAATTGATTCGCTTGAGGGGTACATCCAGTCGTCTGATTCTGATCTGTCCCCAGGATTTCATGATCTTGAGCTTCCATTGGGCCACTTCTTTTGCCACTGCACCGTCCTGATCAGCGTATATCCTCCCCTGTTTCATGGCCGGGAGATAATATTTGTCCAGATACTCACCCATCATGCGCCCGGTGTTGAAGTGAGCCAGAGCACTGGACATGGCGGACTTGGACATTTGAACCCATCCAGGTGAATACCCAAATTTTCCTTGCTCGTAATACAAGGGAACAACCTGATCCTGGATGATTTCATACAGTGTCCTGGCGTCTTCCTGATTACGTCTGGGTTCATCCAAGTGCTCCATGGCAGGACGAATGGCCCAGCCATTGGTACCATCGTATCCCTCACCCCACCAACCATCGAGAACGCTCAGGTTGATTGTTCCATTGATTCCTGCTTTCATTCCAGAGGTTCCACTGGCTTCCAGCGGGTATAGCGGCGTATTGAGCCAGACATCTACTCCGGCCACAAGGCGGCGTGCAAGCCCCATGTCATAGTTTTCAAGTAACAGAATTTTGTCCTGAAATTCCGGCATGGCCGCAATGCCGTGAATCTTCCTGATCAATTCCTGTCCCGGCTGGTCGGCAGGATGAGCTTTCCCGGCGAAAATGAACAACACGGGCTGTTTTGGATTCAACAGAATCTGCCGCAGCCAGTCCAGGTTGCTGAACAAGAGGTCGGCTCTCTTGTAGGTGGCAAACCGACGGGCAAAACCGATCGTCAGGACATTCGGGTCACGCAGATCGGCATGCTTGAGCAACCGCTCAAGATGGGTATCATTGCCCTGGTTTCGGTAGTGCTGGGTGGCCAGTCGTTGTCGTATGCTCCTCAACATTTTCGACTTCAGGGACTGACGGACACTCCAGTACAAATGATCTGGAATATCCTTGAGATTGTGCCAGTATTCGCGATCGGACAAACGATTCCGCCATTCTCCTCCCAGAAACCGATCAAAAAGATCAGCCCACTCCCTGGACAGAAAGGTGGGCACATGGATAGCATTCGTCACGTAGCCGATCGGGTTTTCATGAATCGGGATCTGTGGCCAGAACCCGGCGCAAATGCGTGCGGAAACATCCCTGTGAATCCTGGAAACGCCATTCTGGAAACGAGAACCCCGAACGGCCAGCGCCGTCATGTTGAACTCAGTATCGCCCCCTCCCGGATCATTCCCCAAGGACAACAGTCTGTCCATGCCAATGCCAAGATGCGTATCCCAGCCGGAAAAATATCTGGCCATCATTTCCCTGGAAAAATGATCGTGACCTGCTGGTACAGGGGTATGCGTCGTGAACACCGTATTCGACGCAACGGCTTCAACGGCAGAAGAAAAATCAAGACCTCTGGATTGAACCAGCTTGCGAATGCGTTCCAGAATGAGGAACGCAGCATGGCCCTCATTAATATGCCATGCAGTGGGTTTAAGACCCAGCACTTCCAGAGCCCTTACCCCGGCAACACCAAGTACGATTTCCTGTTCGATGCGGATTTTTCTGTCGCCCCCATACAACCGATGGGTAATTTCCCGGTCTTCAGGAGAATTCTCTTCGAGGTGCGTGTCCAGCAGCAAAATCTTGACGTTTCCAACCCGTGCATTCCAGACTTTCACATAGACGGGCCGCCCTTCGAGTTCAACCGTTATACGAACCTCGTTTCCTTCCGAATCAAGAGCAGGAGAAACCGGCAGTTCATCAAAATCAGAGTCGGCATTCAAGGCAACCTGCTTGCCTTCCTGATCGATGGTCTGGGTAAAATAGCCTTGGCGATAGAGTAGCCCCACCCCTACAAAAGGAAGGGCAACGTCACTGGCTGCCTTGCAATGGTCTCCGGCCAAAATGCCCAGACCACCTGAATAAATGGGAAAGCTTTCATGAAACCCGAATTCCGCACAGAAATAGGCGACCAAATCGTCTGACCATAACCGGCCAGGACGACGCAAGGCAAGCTCCTTGTGGTAAGTGTCGTAGGAAGACAAGACACGGTTAAAGGCAGTCAAAAACGCATGGTCCTCTGCCGCCTCGTTCAAACGGTGCTCGTCCACCCGCCTCAGAAATTTGATGGGATTGCCACCCACGAGATCCCACAACTTCGGATGCAACCTCGCGAATAATGTTCTGGTTGGGCGATCCCAGCTGTACCAGAGGTTGGTAGACAATTCTTCCATCCTGCCCAGTTTGGATGGAATTCGGGGGCTCGTCTCAAGGACAAACCGTGTGCCAGGCAACTCATTTTCCATGAAAAAACTCTCCAACTCAAAAAATCAGACTATCACAGCTTCCAGATACAAGGGTTTCATTCTGTACTCCAGAGATACCCCTCTTCTTGCCCGCTGTGACCTGTAGGTCTTGAGATCAGACATACCCAATTCGGCCACCACTGGTGTCCCGGAACGGTTCGTGCCATGTACCCTGATGCCTTGTGTGGTCAGCGCAACGACTGAAATGAGTTTTTCCCCTTTGGAGAGGTCCATCATGATCAGGCCACGTCCTTTGTTCATGGTTTTAAGTTCGGACATGTCAAAAACCAGCAATCGGCCTGCATCCGAAAGTGCGGCAACCCATTGGGCGCCAATCCTGAAAATATCCGCTGGCAAGGGTACCTCTCCGGATTCGAGCGTCATGAATGTCCTGCCGGCCCTGACACGTACCAACAAGTCTGCCGCATTGGCAATGAATCCTGTTCCCCCTGTTCCTGCCACGATGTACCGTCCATCAGGAACAATACCAAAAGCTTGGGCATGCCGTGCTCCTGAGGGAAAATCCACCAGTGTGGTAATGGGTACTCCATCACCCCGTCCCCCTGGAATATCCGTGACCCGAATGTTGTAAAGGCGTCCCGTCGTGTCCAGCACAGCCAGATGGTGAATGGTTCTCAACTCAATGACCGCAAGAGGAGTGTCTCCTGCCTTGTAGGAAAACTGGCTGGCATCCAATCCGTGACCCTGGCGCAAACGAATCCATCCATACGTCGACAAGGTCACTGTCACCGGTTCATCAAGAATCATATCGGTCGCCGACACCGGGACTCCGGACTCAATCAGGGTTCTTCTTTTGTCTCCATGCCGGGTCATGTCTTCATGAATTTCACCGCAAATGAGTTCGGTCTGCTCATGGCGATGCGCCAATATCTTTTTCAGGGATTTCTGGTCAATCCGCAATGCCTTGAGTTCCTTTTCGATTTTGATGCCTTCCAGGCGAGCCAATTGCCTAAGGCGAATCTCAAGGATATCTTCTGCCTGAATGTCCGTGAAACCGAACTGTTGAATCAGTGACTGTTTGGGTTCATCGGATTCCCTGATGATTCTGATCACCTCATCGAGGTGCAGCAAAGCCATCTGCCGACCTTCCAACACATGGATTCTGCTTTCCACTTCACCAAGACGGTGCTGGCTCCGCCTTATTATGGTGCCGTAACGAAAGTCTATCCATTCAACCAGGATTTCCCTAAGATTTTTTTGCCTGGGCCGTCCATCCCGCCCCAGCATGACCATGTTGACCGACAAGCTGGATTCGAGTCGGGTGTGAGCCAGTAAAAGGTGGGCAAACTCCTCCGGATTCTGTCTGCTTGATTTGGGTTCAAACACCAATCGGACAGGGGCATGCTTGTCCGATTCATCGCGAATCAGATCAAGCGCACCCAGCATCAGGGCCTTGAGATGAGTCTGTTCGGGAGTCAATCCTTTTTTCCCATCCTTTACTTTGGGATTAGTCAGCCTCTCCACATCCTCAAGCACATCTCGTGCCGAGACTCCGTGGGGAAGTTCTGTGATGACGACTCGCCATTGCCCCCTGGCCAATTCCTCAATCTCCCATCGGGCCCTGACTCTAAGACTGCCCCTGCCTGTTGCGTAAATTTCCCTGAGTGTTTCCGGCGAAGAAATGATTTGCCCTCCACCTGGAAGGTCGGGACCAGGCATGATCATCAACAATTCATCCAGCGTCACTTCCTGATTCCTGAGACAAGCCAGCAAGGCGTGCCCGACTTCTGAAAGGTTGTGGGAGGGAATTTCCGTCGCCATGCCCACCCCGATCCCGGAAGCACCATTCAGCAAAAGGAAAGGAAATCGGGCAGGAAGAAGCCTGGGTTCACGAAATGCGCCATCATAGTTGGGTGAGAAATCGACGGTATCCTCGTCGATTTCCGATAACAGTAATTCAGCAATGGGAGTCAACCTGCACTCGGTATACCTCATGGCCGCCGCGCCATCACCGTCCCGGCTACCAAAATTCCCCTGGCCATCAATCAGCGGATAGCGCAAGGTGAAATCTTGCGCCTGTCTCACCAGGGCCTCATAAGCAGCCATATCACCATGGGGATGGTATTTGCCGATCACATCCCCGACAACCCTGGCAGATTTCACGTGTCGTGCTGGACGATACAAACCCAGTTCATGCATGGCATAAAGAATTCTGCGTTGCACTGGTTTCTGCCCATCCGCCACATCCGGAAGGGCGCGCCCCATCACCACGCTCATTGCAT
>JAJZEL010000107.1 GCA_021828575.1 Pseudomonadota bacterium | reverse complement strand
TCCAGCGTCGCATGCTGACGGGCGCTTATGTGTTGTCCCAAGGGTATTATGATGCTTACTATCTTCAGGCCCAGCGAGTTCGTCGTTTGATCGCCGAAGATTTCAGGGTTGCCTTTGCCGGGTGCGACGTGATTATGGGTCCGACCACACCAACAGTGGCTTTCGGGTTGGGTGACAAGACCAGTGATCCTGTTCAGATGTATCTTTCGGATATCTTTACCATAGGCGTGAATCTGGCGGGTCTTCCTGGCATGTCTGTTCCTGTGGGGCCTGGCGAGGAGGGGTTGCCCGTTGGTTTGCAGATCATCGGCAATCATTTCAGCGAAGCCCGGTTATTGCAGGTGGCCCACCGTTTCCAGCAAGCCACGGACTGGCATCGTCAGGTTCCTGTCATGGCCCGGATTCGGGAGGCATCATGAATTGGGAAGTGGTCATCGGCCTGGAAACTCATGCACAGTTGTCAACAGTGTCCAAAATGTTTTCCGGGGCCTCTACTGCTTTTGGGGCTGAGCCCAATACCCAGGCCTGTGCGGTAGACCTGGCACTGCCGGGCGTATTGCCGGTGGTGAACCGGGAGGCGGTGGAGTTGGCCATACGGTTTGGTATTGCCGTTCAGGGGAAAATCTCTTCTCGTTCCATTTTCGCCAGAAAAAACTACTTTTATCCGGATCTTCCCAAAGGGTATCAGATCAGCCAATATGAATGGCCCATCGTAATGGGTGGAAGCCTCTGCATTTTGGTGGATGGACAGGAAAAAAACGTTCGCCTGACACGGGCGCATCTGGAGGAAGATGCGGGAAAATCCCTGCATGAGGATTTTCATGGTTGCTCCGGCATCGATCTGAACCGGGCAGGAACGCCTCTTCTTGAAATCGTGACCGAACCGGACATGCGCAGTGCGGCAGAAGCGGTTGCCTACGCCAGGGCACTCCATCGCCTGGTGACCTGGATCGGTATCTGTGATGGAAACATGCAGGAAGGTTCATTCCGGTGCGACGCCAATGTGTCTGTCCGGCCCCAAGGCAATGATCGGTTGGGTACCCGTTGCGAGATCAAGAATCTGAATTCGTTTCGATTTCTTGAGCGAGCCATTCAGTTTGAAGTGCAAAGACAGATTGAACTGATTGAGTCTGGGGGGCAGGTGGTTCAGGAGACTCGGCTTTACGATCCAGATCGTGATGAAACACGTCCCATGCGCTCCAAGGAAGACGCTCAGGATTACCGGTATTTTCCGGACCCTGACCTGTTGCCTCTGTGTGTGGATGAAAGCTGGGTGGAACGGGTTCATGGCGAATTGCCGGAGTTGCCAGAAGCCATGCAAAAGCGTTTTCAGGGGCAGTATGGGTTGTCCGATTATGACGCGCGACTGCTGACCGCATCCTTACCCATGGCCCGTTATTTCGAACGCACTGTTCCGCTGGCGTGTGGTGACGCCAAGGCCGTGGCCAACTGGGTCAATGGAGATCTGGCGTCTGCCTTGCATCGGGATGGGATGGAAATGGCGCATGTCAGGGTAACTCCCCACCAGTTGGGCATCCTGCTCTGTCGCGTACAGGATGGAACGCTCTCCGGCAAAATGGCAAAGGAAGTGTTTGAAGTCTTGTGGACTGAAGGGGGAGACCCTGATCAGGTGATCGAGTCCAGAGGGTTTAAGCAGATTTCGGATGAAGGCGCATTGGAAGCCATTGTGAATGGTTTACTGGAAGAGCACCCAGAACAGGTGGCTGAGTATCGATCAGGCAAGGAAAAGGTGTTCGGTTTCTTCGTGGGTCGAGCCATGAAGGCATGTGGTGGCCGTGCCAATCCCGCCCAACTCAACGCATTGCTCAAGAAGCGTCTGGCAGGTTGAATGGAATCCACAAGTACGCAAGGTCATGTGACGCCCAGCAGGATGCATTTTGATGCACCACTGGACCTGGATTCGGGGGCGCGACTGGAACAGTACGATCTGGTGTATGAAACCTATGGTCAGCTTAATGCCGAACACAGCAATGCCATCCTGATTTGCCATGCCTTGTCCGGGCATCACCATGTGGCAGGTACCTATGAAGGCGAACCACGTTCCGCGGGTTGGTGGGACAACATGGTTGGCCCTGGAAAGCCGGTGGATACCCGCCGGTTTTTCGTGGTGGGTGTGAACAACCCGGGTGGATGTAACGGCTCCACCGGCCCTTCCAGTCTGGACCCGGCGACTGGCAAGCCCTACGGTTCCCGTTTTCCCTTCATGACAGTGCGGGATTGGGTGCGCGCGCAGGCCCGGTTGGCCGATCATTTGGGCATCCACCGTTTTGCTGCTGTCATGGGCGGTAGCCTGGGAGGCATGCAGGCCATGCAATGGGCGATGACTTACCCTGATCGTCTGGGCCATGCCCTGGTCATTGCAGCTGCTCCCAGTTTGTCCGCCCAGAATATCGGGTTCAATGAAGTGGCGCGACAGGCCATCACCACGGACCCTGATTTTTACCAGGGCGATTACCAGGCTCATGGGAAGCTCCCTGAGCGAGGCTTGCGACTGGCGCGCATGCTTGGGCACATCACTTACCTGAGCGATGATGCCATGATGGAAAAATTCGGACGTGAGCTACTGAAGCAAAAGCCAGCTTTTTCCCTCGATGTAGAATTTGAGATCGAGTCCTATTTGCGCTATCAGGGGGACAAGTTTAGCCAGCGTTTTGATGCCAACACGTACCTCATCATGACCAAGGCGCTGGACTATTTCGATCCGGCCAGCGAAACAGAGGGAAGCCTGTCAGCGGCCATGGCTCGGGCAAAAGCCGGGTTTCTGGTGGTGTCCTTCACTTCTGACTGGCGTTTTTCCCCATCGCGTTCCCGGGAAATCGTCAAGGCATTGCTGGATAATGGCTTGAACGTCAGTTATTCGGAAATTGACTCCTCACAGGGCCACGATGCTTTCCTCATGGAAAACGGGCATTACTTCGCTGTGATCCGCTCTTATCTGGATCGCGTGGCCAGCGAGGTGGGCGCATGATGCGTGCTGATCTGGAAATGGTGGCCAGATGGATCACCTCTGGCAGTCGGGTTCTCGACCTGGGGTGTGGTGATGGATTCCTGCTCTCGCGTTTGAGGCAAACCAAGCAGGTGCATGGTTTTGGCATCGAGATCGAGCCGGACCAGGTGGTGGCGGCCATTGCCAATGGTGTGAACGTGCTGCAGATGAACCTTGAAACCGGTTTGTCCGGTTTTGACGACAACTCATTTGATACCGTCATTCTTTCGCAGACACTACAGGCCATGCATCATACGGAATCTCTGCTTAGGGAGATGTTGCGTGTGGGGCATGAGGGAATCGTGACCTTTCCCAATTTCGGATACTGGAAAAACCGCTGGCAGGTATTGTGGGGGCTGATGCCCAAGTCTGCTGACATGCCCTACGAGTGGTACAACACACCCAATGTTCATCTTTGCACCTTGCGGGATTTTGAAGATCTCTGTGATCTTATTGGAGCGCAAGTCATGGAGCGTTGCGTCATCGACGTGCAGGGACAACCCGTCAGCCTGTGGCCCAACTTCATGGGCAGTCTGGCCATTTACCGCATCCGCCCGAAAGCCTGACGTTCATGTCCACCATGTCTTCAGTCCGGGATGCCGTGCTCCAGTTCAATCAGGGGCGCGATCCGGAAAGACTGGCCATAAAACTGGCCAAAATGCGCCAACATCCCTTTTTGTTCCTGAGAGGGACCTGCCATCTGTTCTACGAGTCGCTTCCCTATCTGTCTGTGCTCCAGAAAGCACCGCTTGCCTGGTCCTGCGGTGATCTTCATTTCGAAAACTTCGGAAGCTACAAGGGTGATAATCGTCTCGTTTATTTCGATGTCAATGATTTTGATGAAGCGATTCTGGCACCTTGCTCCTGGGATCTTTTGCGCCTGCTCACCAGCCTCAGGTGTGGTGCGGATGCCATGAACGTGTCTGCCGGACAGGCATTGCAAGTGAGCCGAGAATGTCTTCAGGGCTATCGCATGGCCCTGACCCAGGGAAAGCCGCTCTGGGTGGAAGAAGAGACAGCCACAGGACTGGTGCAGGATTTGTTCGGAGCACTTCGGAAGCGGGATCGCCGTACATTCCTGGATCGTCGCACGATAAAAAAAGGCAGTCATCGCCACCTGAAGGTGGACGGGGTAAAGGCCCTTCCGGTAAATGACAAGGATCGTGCGGGCGTGGAGGCTTTCATGATGTCCTTTGCCTCGACTCAACCCAATCCCGAGTTCTATCGGGTGCTCGACGTGGCCCGCAGGATTGCTGGCACGGGGAGCCTGGGGGTGGCGCGTTTCGTTATCCTGATTGAGGGGAAAGGGTCGCCTGATGGTCATTACCTGCTGGACCTCAAGGAAGCACGTCCAAGTGCCTTGAAGGACCCTTTGCTGAAGGCGGGCATTCCGGTGGCGCCCTGGAAAGATGAGGCGATTCGTGTCGCTACCGTGCAATCCCGCATGCAGGCTGTCAACCATGCCTTTCTGCACCCGGTGGTGCTTGATGGCCTTCCCTGTCTGTTGAAAGGGTTACAGCCTTCCGAGGATCGTGTGGCCATGAGTGACGGTGGTCGTAATCCGGAAAGACTTAGGGAGGCGGCTGTGGCCATGGGGCGTGTGCTGGCCTGGGATCATCTGCGCAGTTCGGGGCGCGCTGGTTCCGCCATGGCGGATGACCTCATCGCTTTCGGGCAGGACGGTTTATGGAACGACGAATTGCTGGCTGCCGTGGATGACCGGGTCGACTTGACGCGACGGCAATGGATATCCTTTGTTGACGAAAATAACTCCTGATGTCCCATTGTCGGATCATTGCGTGGCGTGATGCGGCAAGGAAGACATACGGTATCTGGGTGCCGCGTCATTTCAACTCTGAAAGCAAGGAACGGTGCTTCCATACCAGCCAGAGTCCGGGCCAGGATGCTGCCACGGAACACAGAAAAAAGGTTGTCCAGCCGAAGGAGTTCACCAGGGCTCCGGCCAGCGGCCCAGCATAAACACGACCAGCGGAGGCCACGGCAGACAGCAGGGCAAACTGGGTGGCGCTGAAACGCGGGTTGCACAGGGCCATCAGAAGCGCTGTCAGGGCAGTTGTTCCCAGTCCTGCCGTGAAGTTTTCAAGGAATACGGCCACTACCATCATGCCCAGATGGTGGCCCATCAGGGACAGCACGGCATAGGACAGCGCAGACAGTCCTTGCATGAGTCCAAAAGTCCATAAGGCCCGGTACAGTTTCCATCGCATCATCAGTACTCCCCCCAGGAGAGCACCAGTCAGAGTGGATACAAGGCCAATGCCCTTGTTGACCATACCCACTTCCGTCAGATTGAATCCGGCCCCTTGAATCAGGAAGGTGCTGGTCAGGGCGGCTGCCAGCACATCACCCAGCTTGTACATTAACACTAGCAATAACAGGGACATGGCATGAGGACGTTGCAGGAAGTCTTGCATGGGAAGCTTCAGTGCATCACCCAGAGAGTGGGGTGGCGTGGGATGCGCTTGAGGTTCTGGGGCATGCCAGGTAACTAGCATGCATAGCGCCATGAGTAATGCCATGAAATCAAAGGTGGGGGCCCAGCCCCAATGGGCAGCCAATACCAGCGCCAGCGCCCCGGAACACAGCATGGCGGCCCGGTAACCCGCAACCGCCAGTCCAGCACCCATGCCGCGTTCCGGAGCTGGCAACAGGTCACTGCGATAAGCGTCAATCACGATGTCCTGAGAGGCTGAGATGAACGCCATGGCCAGTGCCAGCATACCAAGTTGCCAAGGGTGGGTGGCAGGGGAGACTCTTCCGGTGGCCATGATTAGGAGCACCAATAACGACTGGGTCACAAAGATCCAGCCTCGCCGTCGACCAAACCAGGGTAGGGTGAAGCGGTCCATCAATGGTGCCCAGAGAAACTTCCAAGCGTAGGGCATGCCCGCAAGGGTCAGCCAGCCAATGGTGCTGACAGGAAGTCCCTCACTGGCCATCCAAGCCTGAAGGGTTGCCCCGCTGAGTGCCAGTGGTAGCCCCGAAGAAAAGCCAAGGCCAAGCAGGGCCCGTAAACGGGGAGAAAAAAAGACATTCATGTCGCATCATGCCTGTTAGCCCCACTGCTGGGCAAGGGAGGGCCGCATGTTATGATGCGCGACCATGAGCAATCACGCATCCCGTTTCATAGCTTTTGCCGTTGAGCAGCAGGTGATTCGTTTCGGTGAGTTCAAAACCAAGGCGGGTCGCCTTTCCCCCTATTTTTTCAATGCCGGACTTTTTAACACAGGGGCTTCCCTGCATACCCTGTCGGATTTTTATGCCGATACCATTCTGGAGTCGGGCGTGGCTTTCGATTTTTTATTTGGTCCGGCGTACAAAGGCATCCCCCTTGTGGCAGGCATTGCCATGGCATTGGCAGCAAAGGGTCGCGATACCCCCTTTTGCTTCAACCGGAAGGAAGCCAAGGACCATGGGGAAGGAGGAACTCTGGTGGGCGCACAACCTGCTGGCAGGGCATTGATTGTGGACGATGTGATCTCTGCGGGAACTTCCGTCAGAGAGTCCGTGGCCCTGTTGCGCCATTCTGGCGCGATTCCGGTGGGAGTGGTGACGGCTCTGGATCGCATGGAACGGGGGGCGACTGCGTTGTCCGCAGCCCAGGAAGTCACGGCTACCTACGGCATTCCAGTGTTCAGTATTGCCACACTGAAGCACTTGTTGGCCTACCTCGAACACCGGCCTGACGGTCAGGACACCTGTCGTCGTGTGGCTGGCTATCTTGAGCAATACGGCGCCGCTACATCGCCAACCGGTTCAGGTTCCCGATAAGGCTTTCCAGTTGATCGGGTTCATATGTTCTGAGAATCTTCTTGACCGGACCTGACAGCAAGGACAGGCTGGTTTTCAGGATATTCTGCTTGATTTCAGGTACATGTGCTGGATGCATGGAAAACGTTCTAAGCCCAAAACCCAGCAGCAATCGGGTCATGATCGGGTCACCTGCCATTTCTCCGCAGACGGCAACCGGAACATTGGCGCGATGGGCGCTCTGGATGGTGGTGAATACCAGTTGCAGTATGGCGGGATGAAGCGGGTCATAAAGATGCGCCACACTGTCGTCCGCCCGATCGATGGCCAGCGTGTACTGGATCAGGTCATTGGTTCCCAGTGAAATAAAATCCAGCTTGTCCAGAAACAGGGGAAGGGCCAGAGCGGCGGCCGGCACCTCGATCATGCCCCCTACTGGCATTCGCTCATTGAAGGGAATCATTTCCTCCCTGAGTTCTTCGCGGGCCTGTTCAAGCAGGGCGAAGGTCTGTTTTAACTCATTCACTTGGGACAGCATGGGCAGCAGCAAATGCACATGGCCAAAATGCGAGGCGCGTAAAATGGCGCGCAGCTGCGTCAGGAACAGCCGTGGTTCTGAAAGACAATAGCGAATGGCGCGCAGTCCCAGGGCTGGATTCAATGACTGCGTCTGGGCAATGGATTCGGCGGACTTGTCGGCGCCAATATCCAGGGTGCGGATGGTCACTACATGATCACGCATGGCTTGGGCCACTCTGCGGTAGGCGCTGAACTGCTCTTCTTCCCCGGGCAGATCGGGACGGTTCATGAAAAGAAATTCGGTGCGATACAGACCGATGCCCGTAGCCCCGCTTTTTTTGGCATGTTCCACATCATCAGGAGATTCGATATTGGCCCAAAGGTCGATGGAGGTGCCATCCAGTGTGGTGGCACGAGTGGTGCGCAACCTGCTGAGTTTGCGCTTTTCCAGATGCCATTGTTCCTGCCTGAGACGGTATTCGGACAAGATGATGGCATCGGGATTCACGATGACAACCCCCGACATGCCATCCACGATGAGTGTCTCTCCCTCCCTGATCATGGGCCATGCATGATGCAGGGCCACCACGGATGGAATGCCCAGGCTGCGGGCCAGAATGGCCGTATGGGAAGTGGCGCCTCCCTGGTCGGTAATGAAGGCCTGGAAGGGATGTTGCTTGAACAACAGCATGTCGGCAGGGCTCAGGTCGACGGCCACCAGTATGCTGTCTTCTGTGGCCTTGTGAGTCGGGGTGGCGGGAGCAACCTGTCCCATGAGTACCTTGAGCACCCGCTCTACCACCTGTTTCACATCCTCCTGTCGTTCACGCAGATAATTGTCCTCAATCTGCATGAATTGCTCGATCAGCGAGTTCATCTGCTGTTTGAGAGCCCATTCCGCGTTGCATCCCTGCTGGCGCAACAAGGCGCGGGGTGCGCCGGACAGGGTGTCGTCATTGAGAATCATCAGGTGCAATTCCAGAAATGCGGCAAATTCCGGCGGGGCTCCCACAGGAACATTTTCTTTGAGTTCCTGGAGCTCATGGCGCACCTTGTCCACGGCACGGTCAAAACGGGCCACTTCGGCGTCAAGCAGATGATCTGGAACAGAATAGCGGATGACCTGAAGGGACGACTGAAAATATAGATGTGCGTGCCCAATGGCAATGCCCTGGGCAACAGCCAGTCCATGAATGGAAAATCCCACATGGGCACTCATTCGGGCTCATCAAACCGGTTGTTGATGAGCTGGGCCAATGCATCGAGAGCTTCGTTTTCCTGTGGACCTTCTGCATTCAGGGTGACCCTGCTGCCCTTTGCAGCAGCCAGCATCATGACTCCCATGATGCTTTTGGCGTTCACTTGCTTGCCTTGTCTGGCAATGGTGATATGACAGGGAAAACCGGAGG
>JAJZEL010000182.1:6954-8758 GCA_021828575.1 Pseudomonadota bacterium | reverse complement strand
TTATTGAGGCCTTATTACAGAATCAAGAAAAACTTCTTTTCATACCCGTTGACATTTCCGCGACGGCGCTGGAAAGCAGCTCACGAATCCTGTTCAGTCTCGTGGCACTGGCCGCCCTGCTGTTCATGGGCCGTCTGATGTGGCAGCATGGAGACAAGGCCTTGTTCTGCTCCGGGCTGGCCCTGATCATGGGAGGGGCTCTGGGCAATCTGGTGGACCGCCTGCGGCTCGGCACCGTCACGGACTTCATTCAGTGGCATGTGGGAGAACACTACTGGCCTGCCTTCAATGTGGCCGATTCCGCCATCACGGCAGGGGTCGTCATCCTGCTCCTGGATCAGATTCGCAAACCTTCATGACCAACTGGACCAAACTCATTGAGGCCAAGATCGCCGTCGCCCGTCGTCCCATGAAGCCCGGACGCGTGCACCCCAATGTGCGCATCCCCCCCGGCCAGACCGAGGTTCGTGATTTTCCCATTCTGGATCTGGGGTTCCGCCCATTGGTACCCACCACCCAGTGGCGACTGCGCCTGTTCGGTCTGGTGGAACAGGAAACGGAACTGGACTGGGACGCCTTCACGGCCCTGCCCCAGGTGGCACTGGTGGCGGACTTTCATTGCGTGACGCGCTGGTCACAACTGGATATGGAATGGGAAGGGGTCATGGCCTGCGAATTACTGGCCCTGGCCCGTCCCCTTGATTCAGCAGCCTTCGTCACCCTGCACGGCTATGACGGCTACACCACCAACCTGCCGTTGCAAGCCCTACTGGACGATGATGTGATCGTGGCACATCGCTGGTCGGGCAATCCCCTGCCACGAGAACACGGGGGGCCTGTGCGCATCATCGTCCCCAAACGCTACGCCTGGAAAGGTGCCAAGTGGCTTAAGGCCATTGAATTTCACGCCAGGGACCGACCAGGATTCTGGGAAGTGCGTGGTTACCACAACGAGGGTGATCCCTGGCAGGAAGAGCGTTTTGGCTGGCCAGAAAATCAGGAGGAAGACTTGTGACCCAACGCCCCCACCCACCCATCGTCCTGGCCAATCCGCGCGGATTCTGCGCTGGCGTCGACCGCGCCATCGAAATCGTGGAACGTGCCCTGGAACGTTTTGGGGCACCCATCTATGTGCGCCATGAAGTGGTTCACAACCGTTTCGTCGTAGATAACCTCAAGCGCAAGGGGGCTGTTTTCATCGAAAGCCTGGAGGAAGCGCCAAGCGGTTCCACCGTGATCTTCAGCGCCCATGGCGTTTCGCTGGCAGTACGCGAGGAAGCGAAAGCGCGGGGCTTGCACGTGTTCGACGCCACTTGCCCCCTGGTCACCAAGGTGCATACGGAAGTGGCCCGGCTGCACGCGGCCGGCCGTGAAATCGTCATGATCGGCCACCGCGGACATCCCGAAGTGGAGGGCACACTGGGACAAGCTCCTGACCGCATCTATCTGGTGGAAACCCCCGATGACGTGGCACACCTGACGATCGAACATCCCGAAACCCTGTCCTTCGTCACTCAGACCACCCTGTCGGTGGACGATGCCCAGCGAGTGATTGAAGCATTGCGGCAACGCTTTCCGGCTATCCAGGGACCACGTAAGGACGACATTTGCTACGCCACGCAAAATCGTCAGGATGCCGTCAAAACCCTGACCACCCGCACCGACCTCATCATCGTGGTGGGCTCCCCCACCAGTTCGAATTCCAATCGCCTGAGGGAAGTGGCTACCCACCGGGGCATTGAAGCCTATATGGTGGACCGTGCCGATGACCTGCAGTTGGCCTGGCTGGAAGGCAAGCACTGCA
>JAJZEL010000182.1:0-6944 GCA_021828575.1 Pseudomonadota bacterium | reverse complement strand
GGCTTCCGCGCCCGAGGTGCTGGTGGCGGAAGTGATCGAACGCCTGAAGGTCCTGGGTGCTGGCACCGTGGAAGAACTCTCGGGCACTCCGGAAAACGTGGTCTTTCCCCTGCCCAAAAGCCTGACAGGGGGGGAATCTACCCATTTATTGCCGGAATGAAGTGTTGAACCTTGTACACCGTTCGGTTATATTCTAATCGTTGTAAAGTGTAATTAACTGAACACTGGCAGGTTTCCATGGACATGACCGTACCCGACCGTCCCCAGCTAGCGGAACTTCTGCGGCAGCATGACATCATCCCGACCCATCAGCGTCTGGTGATTGCCCAGGCACTGTTCGCCCGCCGCCAGCATGTATCAGCTGACCGCCTTCTGGAAAAAGTCAACGAGCATCACTCGGAAGTCTCGAAGGCCACCATCTACAACACCCTGAACCTGTTCGAGGACAAGGGCCTGATCCTGGCGATCCACGTGGACCCTGAACGCGTGTTCTACGACACCCACACAAGACCGCATCATCATTTCTTCGACGTGGACACTGGCGAGCTCATGGACATCGAAACGGACACCCTCCATGTGGAAGGCCTTCCTCCACTGCCGGAAGGCACGGTGCAGGAACGGGTGGACATCGTCGTTCGCATACGCCACCAGTAGTTTTCTGTCATTCCTTTGACCACTTCACCCCACCGGCTTGCCCTTGTCACTGGCGGAAGCAAGCGGCTGGGTCGCTGGATTGCCCTGGCTCTGGCCCGCACCGGCTGGGACGTGGTGGTACATTGCCACCGTTCGCGCGAGGCTGCTGAAGTCACGGCCCAGGACATTCGGGCACTAGGCCGACAAGCCTGGGTGCTGTCCGCCGACCTGGAATCAGAAACAGAAGTGACGGGCCTCATTCCGGCTTGCATCGCCCTGGCGGGACTGCCTTGGTGTCTGGTGAACAACGCATCACTGTTCGAGTACGATGACCCTCCCAGCTTTGACCCGGCCCTGTTGCACAAACACATGACGGTGAACCTGCAGGCTCCCCTGTTGCTGGCGCAGCATCTTCACCTGGCCCATCGTCAGGCCCGTCAGGACCTCGATTCCTACTCGGGGGTCATCATCAATCTGCTGGACCAAAAGCTCATCAACCTGAACCCCGACTATCTGTCCTACACCCTGTCAAAGGCGGCACTGGAGGCTGCCACGCGCTTGCTGGCTCAAGCCATGGCCCCACATTTGCGCGTGGTGGGCCTGGCCCCTGGCATCACGCTACCTTCGGGACCGCAGTCGGATTCAGAGTTTGCCCGCGCCCACCAGCACACGCCACTGGGTCATTCTTCCTATCCGGAAGACATTGCAGAAGCCGCTGCTTATCTGGCGTCGGCTCGTGGCGTCACGGGAACCACCCTGTACGTGGATGGTGGCCAGCATCTCCATGGCTCAAGCCGTGACGTGATGTTTACCAACGTCTGACAAGGCCTCGCGCCTCCGGTATAATGCGCGACTCCGTGTGCTGATGTAGCTCAGTTGGTAGAGCAACTGATTCGTAATCAGTAGGTCGGTGGTTCGACTCCACTCATCAGCACCAATAAATCAATAAGTTACAAACACCCTTCGATGCAAAAAATACTGGTACTAGGCCAGTGCTGTACTGCTTCATAACGAACCAGTTAGCGGTAGACTTTCGGTAAGCCTAAAACGTCATTAACCCCCCCAACTTCCCAAGAAACCTAGCTTCTCGGGTAACCTGTCCGCCTCAACGTATTGAACAAAAAAACAGACATTAAGTCACAAGCATGACGGCACACTTCGAAAAATCTACAGCAGCGTTCACACCAGCAACCTCGATACACCGCTGGAGGATAAAAACGCATGCCTCAACCACCCTCCCTTTACATTCATAACACCATTACCACAATCCGAATGGAAAACCCGATTACCATTGACCTCCTGCCATGAAGCCACCCACCGGGATCAAGTCGTGAACAAAGACATCCGCATTTGCTTTATCGGTGATTCTTTCGTCAATGGGACTGGTGACGAAACCGCTCTGGGATGGGCAGGACGACTATGTGCTGCCGCCAACCGACAATCCCAGGTCACTTGCTACAACCTGGGTATCCGAAGAGATACGAGTCATGACATCCTGAAGCGCTGGGCCCATGAATGTGTACCCAGACTACCTCCCTACTGCGATGGTCGCATCGTCATGTCATTCGGTGTGAACGACACGCTCATGGAGAATGGAAGATTGCGTGTCTCCACGCAATCCTCATTGACCAACATCAAACAGTTGTTGCACGACACTCGCAAATATGAAGTGATCGCGGTGGGTCCCCCTCCTGTGGCGGATGATGGGCACAACGTCAGGATATGGAGCTTTTCCGGGGCATTTGCACTGGAAGCGAAAGCCGCCCGGATCCCTTACATCGACCTGTTCACCCCGCTTTCTGCCCACGAAGCCTACAAACAGGAAGTCCAGTCCAATGACGGCGCACACCCCAAAAGCACTGGTTACGCCCTGATGACCCAGCTTATAGGATCATCGCCAGAGTGGTGGTTTGGCAAATCGTGACAGAGCGATCCGGTCATCCGCTCCAGACGCAACGGCTGCACAGTGCACAAAGGGTGTAAGCTCGGCATAAACTTGCCCGGAGAATGTTTCCCGACAAGCCAAGTGTTGAAAATGGCATGGTAACCTTTGGGAATCACGTGGGCCTGTCGCCCTGTTGAACCGCCGTCTTAGGCACTGCTTATCGATCAAGTGAGGCTGCACCAGTTTGGAATTTAATGCAGCGTAGGCGACCAACCATCAAAAGCCATCATGTTTTTAGTCGAAATTTATTTCATCTTTGGCGTAGCCATGTTTCTGGTGGTCATGTGGGATTATGGAAAATTCCCAATGACGGCCAAGCGGCTCACAAAAAAATCGGATGTTGATCCAACCAGCTTTTCCCATATTGTTTTAGAAAATAGAAACTTGATCATAATGACCGTTTACGCCATTTTTCTGTGGCCGCTGATTGTGTTTTGGGAAATCACTGGGGCAAGAAACAAATAGTTCTTTTTCTGCCAGGAGCAGCCTGCCACGCATTTCCTCACCAGGTCCGTAGCATGAACAGGGCGGCAGCATTGATGAACCAGGCCAGCAGCAATCGCATGAGGATCTCCACCAATCGGCATTTCGATTGCCCAGAAACACACTCTGGGACGATGGTCAGAAGAGTATAGCGGCATCAAGACTGGATTGCCGCCCGATCACTCCGGCCATTCGTGGAAGATGCTCCCCCCTGGCTTTGGTGAAAGGAAAATAGCTGCAGGTGCTCCCTTAGAAACTCCAGAAACGTATCTGCCACCACCGACATTTGTTTCCCTTTCTGCCTGACCACGTACCAGGCGCGCATAACGGGAAATCCATCCACGTCCAGCACAGCCAACTCTTCCTGTTCTGGATCATGATTCAGCGTGCTGCGCGATAGCAGGGCCAGCCCCAAACCACCGGCCACAGCCTGCTTGATGGCTTCGTTACTGCCCAGCTCCATTTTGATTTTCAAGGACAACTCGTGATCGTGAAACACCTTTTCCGTAGTCATTCGGGTGCCTGAACCCCTTTCCCTGACCACAAAGGGCTCCATCTGTTCCGTATTGGAGAAGACAACCGGATTTGTCAGCGGCTGCCGGAAAAGGGGTGAGTGGACACTGGCGACAGCACGACGCCAAAGTGTTAGAGTTTAGCGCGACATTCCTTGGGAGACGCCCGTGCTCGAAATCACCGGCAAGCGAAACCTGGACGGCTGGGTGGCTTTTCTGGGCCAGACAGCCATACCTGTCCTGTCTTCCACAGGAAAGGAACTGGAGGAGCTGCGCAGTAACGAGATGTCCCTCAACGCCCGTAACGTATCCCGGGTCATCCTGAAAGACCCGTTGATGACGGTGAAACTGCTCAACTACCTGCAGACCCGCCGTTCAGCCACCCAGTCCACCGAAGTCGTCCAGGTGGAAGATGCCCTGTTGCTGCTCGGACTCGATGCCTTCTACAACAACGTGCCTTGCCAGCCCATCGTCGAATCCATGCTGGAAGGCGAAGAAGAAGCCCGCCACCATTGCCTGGGTGTCATCCACCGAGCCCATCGTGCTGCCAATTACGCCATCGAGTGGGCCATCATGCTCCACGACATGCACTTCAACGAAATCTACACTGCCACGTTGCTGCACGACCTGGCAGAAATCCTCATGTGGTGTTTTTCACCGGCAGACATGCTCCTGATCCGCCACGCTCAGGAGATGGACTCTACCCTGCGCTCCCGCGATGCCCAGCTCCGTTACCTGGGGTTTCCCCTGCGAGACCTTCAGGTGCGACTGGCCCAGCAATGGTCGCTGCCCAAGCTGCTCCTCACCCTCATGGACCAAGGACACAGCCGCCAGACGCGCGTGCGCAATGTAGTGCTGGCCGTCAACCTGGCCCGGCATTCCTCCGAAGGCTGGGACAATGCAGCCCTGCCAGATGATTTCAAGGACATCAGCGAACTGCTGCACTTGCCTGCCCCCCAGATTCGGGACATGCTCCTGCCCTGAATGGACAACTCTTCACTCGACCCCCTGGATTGGGACGAACTGCGTGCACAGGGACACCGGATGCTGGACGACATGCTGGACCACCTTCAGCATCTGCGTGACCGCCCAGTCTGGCAACCCACTCCGGATGAAGTACGCCAGCACTGGAACAGCCCCCTGCCATTGCAGGGCACCCCATTGCCTGACTTGCACGCCCAATTCATGAGTGATGTGCTGCCTTATGCAGTGGGTAACGCCCATCCGGGTTTCATGGGTTGGGTACATGGCGGAGGCACGCCCGTAGGCATGCTGGCGGAAATGCTGGCTGCCGGTCTGAATGCAAATGTGGGCGGACGCGACCAGATGCCGGTGGTGGTGGAACGTCAGATCGTGCAATGGATGCGCGAGCTTTACGGGTTTCCGGAAGACTCCAGTGGAATTTTTGTCACAGGCACCTCGCAGGCTAATCTCATGGCCCTTTGGGTGGCCAGAACCGCGCGCCTTGGCCCGGAAGTCAAGCAGAACGGCTTGTCAGGTCATCCGCAACATCTGATCGTCTATGCGTCGAAAGCCGTGCACGGTTGCATTCCCCAGGCCATGAACCTGTCGGGCCTGGGAACCCGGGCCTTGCGCCTCATCCCGGTAAACGACCGTTTTGAAATGGACCTGGAGGCTCTGGAACAGGCTGTGGCTGACGACCGCAAAAAAGGATTCACTCCGTTCCTCGTGATCGGCACGGCCGGCACCGTAGACGTGGGTGCCGTGGATGACCTGAACCAATTGGCCCGGTTCTGTGCCAGGGAAAAGCTTTGGTTCCATGTGGATGGCGCCTTCGGCGCTCTGCTGCGCCTGTCCCCTCCGCTTTCCACCCGCGTGGACGGCATTGAATCGGCCGACTCCATCGCTTTTGATTTTCACAAATGGGGACAAGTCCCCTACGATGCAGGCTTTTTGCTGGTCCGACACGAGGCCGCACATCGCGAAACTTTTTCTTCGCCTGCCGCCTACCTGCAACGCGCCCAACACGGTACTGCCGGTGGCTCACCCTGGCCTTGCGATTATGGCCCCGATCTGTCGCGCGGATTCCGCGCACTGAAAACCTGGTTCACTCTCAAGGCTTATGGCACGGAACGCCTGGGCGCCGTCATCACCCGGACTTGTCAGCTGGCCCAGACTTTTGCCGAACGGGTGCGTGCCGTCCCTGCACTGGAACTGCTGGCGCCCGTGTCCCTCAACATCGTCTGCTTTCGTCACCGCGGCCCTCAGGCTGACGACCTGAACGCCCGTATCGTGGTGGCCTTGCAGGAATCCGGCGTGGCCGTGCCCTCCACCACGATCATTGGGTCGGCCCTGGCCATCCGGTTGGCCGTTGTCAACCATCGGACCCGACAGGGGGATCTGGATGCCCTGCTTCATCAGGTCTTGCACCTGGGACATCAATTCACGAACAAGGAAGACTCCCACTAATGACGTACCGCTTTCAGGGCATGGCCCCCTTGATGTCACAGGCTTTTCTGGGCACCGATCTCGGCCCCCTGGGACAGCAACTGATCGATCTCGCCACCCGCATCCCCACCCCGGATACACCCCCTGTGCTCATGGACCTGTCCATTCTCCTGCACCTGCGAGGCGATCATGATCTGGCCCGCTCCTTCCAGTCCCAGGCCCTGAGCCGGCAACAGATATATGTCCTGCCACCCAAACAGGCCGCTCGCCTGCGCCTGCTGGCCTTCATGACACCAGGCGATCTCTCTGCAAACACACCGCTCGAGTTTCTGGTCCAGGACTCCGACATCGAACTGATCCAGCTTTACCTGCCTCCCGATCGCCCCTTTCCCCAGGAGGTACCGGAACATGACGTGGCTTTCGTGGCAGTGGGTGAAGCAGATCATACCCAGGGGCTACTGGCTGCGCTGGAGGCCATACTGCCCTACTGGCCTCGACCGGTGCTTAATCGTCCGTCCTGCATCTCCCGGTTGTCCCGCGACCAGATGGGCCGGTTGCTGGCCGATTCGGCCGAACTGTATCTGCCACCGTCCCTGCGCGTCGACCGGACAATCCTGGAACAACTCGGACGTGGTTCCCTCACCATGGAACAGGCCTACTCCCTGTCCCTGCCGGTCATCGTTCGCCCCATCGATTCCCATGCAGGAAGGGGGCTGGCGCGCATCGATGCCACCCCCATGCTGCTGCCTTACCTGGAAACGCAACCCGAGTCGGGATTTTTTCTGGCACCATTTGTAGACTACCGCAGCCATGACGGATGGTTTCGCAAGTACCGGATCGCCATGGTGGGCGGTCAACCGTTTGCCGGGCACATGGCCCTGTCAGACCACTGGATGATCCATTACCTCAATGGAGGCATGACAGAATCCTCTGACAAGCGACGCGAGGAAGCACTGTTCATG
>JAJZEL010000137.1 GCA_021828575.1 Pseudomonadota bacterium | reverse complement strand
GAAAGTGCGCCTGGACGGGCGACCCTTTCACCTCGAAGGCGACCAAGGCCAATACACGTGTGATGCCCTGATCATCGCCACCGGAGCATCGGCCCTCTATCTGGGGCTGCCCTCTGAAGAAGCCTTTCTGGGACGTGGCGTCTCCGGCTGCGCCACCTGTGACGGCTTTTTCTACCGCAATGAGGATGTGGCCGTCATCGGCGGGGGCAACACAGCCGTGGAAGAGGCCCTCTACCTCAGCGGCATTGCCCGTTCCGTCACCCTGATTCATCGCCGTGACAAACTCCGGGCCGAGCCCATCCTGGTGGACCAGCTCATGGAAAAAACCCGCACTGGCAACGTGAAGATTCTTTGGAATCACGTCATGGAAGAAGTCCTTGGAGACAAGGAAGGGGTGACTGGGATACGAGTGCGCCATGTCACGGATGACCAGCATGCCGACATTGTATTGCGCGGCGTGTTCGTGGCCATCGGCCACCGCCCAAACACGACACTTTTTGAAGATCAGCTCGAAATGGAGAATGGCTATCTGGTGACACGTAGCGGACGCGAGGGAGGAGCCACCCAGACCAGCGTCCCCGGTGTATTTGCCGCAGGAGATGTGCAGGATTCCGTTTACCGCCAGGCCATCACCAGTGCAGCCACCGGATGCATGGCAGCACTGGATGCCCAGCGGTATCTGGAGAGCCTGGCCACCAAAGCATGAACCGGACCCTGATCGTCTCCCTGCTGTTTGTGCTGTTGTGGGGACTCGGACTGGCCAACAGGAACCTTACTCGCCCTGACGAAGGCCGGTATGCCGAAATCGCCAGGGAAATGGCTGTCACCGGCCAGTGGATCACTCCACGGCTCAATGCCATTCCCTACTTTGAAAAACCCCCATTGCAGTACTGGGCCACAGCCCTGGCCATTCGCTGGCTGGGGCCCACTCCGCTGGCAGCGCGACTGTGGGTTGGGCTGATGGGCCTGCTGGGCGTACTCGTCATCTGGAAAACTGGCGACCGGATTTTTGGTCAGGGAACCGGTATCCGGTCCGCGCTCGTACTCTGCAGTTCCCTGTACTACGCCGCCCTGGGGCACATCAATACGCTGGACATGGGCGTGACCTTCTGGATGACGTGTTCCATCTGCGCCTTCCTGCTGGCACAGACGGAAAACACCCGATGGATGCTCCTTGCCTGGGCCGCTGCCGCAGCCGCGTTCATGAGCAAGGGATTGATAGCTCTGGCCCTGCCCGGTGGCGCCTTGCTGGTGTATTCATTGTGGACACGCGACACGAGTCCCTGGAAGCGACTGGAACTGCTGCGCGGTATGCCCCTGTTCCTTGTGCTCGTCGTGCCCTGGTTCTGGCTGTGCTACGGCGAACATCCTCAGTTCCTGTGGTTTTTCTTCATTCATGAGCACCTGGAACGGTTTGCCACAACAGTGCATAACCGGGTGGAACCTTTCTGGTATTTCCTCCCGATCCTGCTGACCGGGTGGCTTCCCTGGACGGGCCTTCTGCCAGCCAGTCTGCTTGCCCCACTGAAGGGAGCCTCACATCACTCAAAAACGTTTTCCCCGAGACGATTCCTCACAGTCTACGCCTTGTTCATCGTGGCATTCTTCAGCCTGTCAGGATCAAAGTTGCCGGCGTACATCCTGCCAGCGTTTCCTGCCATTGCCCTGCTCATGGGCAGGGGGCTCCATCAGGCGGCGCGCCCTCCGACCCATCCCGTCTGGTGGGCTCTGGGCTGGTCAGGCTTTCTGGCGCTGACCGCATTCGTGCTGGGTTTTCCGGACGCGGCTGCATTCCTGGGCTTGCATCCTGATGTAGACCCTGACATGGTCTCGGACTATCGCCAGTTTGCCCTGTGGATCGCCGGCGCTGCAGCACTCATGGCCATGGGGAGCATTCTGGCCCTGCGCTGCCGAAAGCGGTCATTGACTTTTCTCACCATCCTGTCCCTGGCCTCCCTAAGCACCGTCCAGACCTTGCTGTTGGGCAGCAATGCCCTGTCCAGCGTCTCTTCTGCCTCCCTTGTGGTACATCAGATAGGCCCCTTTCTCAGGCAGGCCTCTCATGTCTACAGCATAGACACCTACGACCAGACACTGGACTACTACCTGGGACGCACGGTCACCCTGGTGACTTTTCAGGATGAACTGTCCTTTGGGCTGCATCTGGAACCGCAGGATTCCATTCCCACTCTGGAAGAATTCCGTTCTGTCTGGTTGCAGGATACGGGTGCGGCAGCGTTCATGGAACCTGCCATGTTTAGCGTATTGACCCGCATGGGCTTGCCCATGCGCATCCTGTATCAGGATACCCGCCGTGTTATAGTGGCGCGCATATGACCTTGACCAGTTTTTCCCTGATCCTTGCGGGCGTCCTCCTCAACGCCACAGCCCAGTTGCTTCTCAAGGCAGGCACCAATGCCATCGGTCATTTTGAATTCACCCTGAACAACCTCGTTCCCATTGGATGGAAAGTGGCCACTGAGCCTCATGTGCTTGGAGGCTTGGGGTGTTATGTGTTCAGCGTCATGATCTGGATCATGGCCCTGTCACGGGTGCCTGTATCCATGGCCTATCCCATGCTGTCCATCGGCTACGTGGTGAACGCCCTGGCTGCCTGGCTATGGCTGGGGGAAGCCCTCACCAGCGGCCGCGTACTGGGCATCTTTGTCATCATCCTCGGAGTATTTCTCGTTGCCCGCCACTGATACCGGCCGCCCACTGCCCTTTCTCCCTTTTGCCCGCCCCACCATTGACGAAAATATGGTGGAAGCCCTGTCGGACACCCTACGCTCCCTGTGGATCACCTCCGGCCCCCAAGTACTGGCTTTCGAGGCAGCCTTGTCCAGGCATCACGGTGATCGCCCCGTGCGGACCTTCACCTCGGCAACAGCTGCACTGGAAGTGGCTCTGCTGGTACTGGGCATCGAACCGGGAGACGAGGTGATTCTCCCTGCGCAAACCTTCTTCTCATGCGCCAACATGATCACACGGACCGGTGCACGTCCCGTGTTCGTGGACGTGGATCCCGTAACACGCAACATGAACCTGGAGGCTGCCAGGGATAAAATCACATCCCGCACCCGCGCACTCATGCCCACCCACTTTGCCGGATTGCCACTGGACATGGATGCCCTTTACGCGCTTGCCGAAAGCCATGGACTGCGGGTCATCGAGGACGCGGCACTGGCCATTGGCAGTCGCTGGAAAGGACGCCTCATCGGCAGCTTTGGTGACCTGGCAAGCTTCAGTTTTCATCCCAACAAAAACATCACCACCATAGAGGGTGGAGCACTGGTCTTTTCTTCGGAAGAACTGGCGGTGCGCGCAGAAAAATTCCGCTTTCACGGCATTTCACGTCTGCCCGATGGCACCCGTGATGTGGTGGTGCCCGGTGGCAAATCCAACATGCCTGATGTCAATGCCCGGTTGGGACTCCTGCAACTGGAGCGCCTCGATGAATTCACGCGGCGCAGGCAGCAACTGGTGGCCCGCTACTTCGAGTGTCTTGATACCGATCCCCCATGCATCCTGCCAGCCCGCGGTGACGAGGGGCATAGCTGGAACTTCTTTGCTCCATTGCTACCCCTGGAACGACTGAACCGGTCACGCAAGGACGTCATGGACATGTTGCATCAGCGGGGTATCGGAACGGGCATCTCCTACGAAGCTACGCACCTCACCACGCAGTATCGCGCCCTGGGCTACCGCGAAGGCGACTTTCCCCATTCCGAACGCATTGCCAGGGAAACCATCACCCTTCCCCTGTATCCCTCCATGCATGAAACCGATGTGGATCGGGTCTGCGTTGCCCTGCGCGAAGTATTGCATGAGGCCCGAAAAAAATGATGCCGGTTGCCACGACAGACACTTCCATCGTGATTCCCGTCTACAACGAGGAAGATGGCCTGGCCGCCCTCTTTTCCCGTCTTTATCCTGCGCTGGACAGTCTCCACATCGCCTACGAAATTGTCTTCATCAATGATGGCAGCAAGGATCGTTCTCCCGCCCTGCTGCGCGAGCAGTTCGAACGGCGCCCCGATGTCACCCGCGTGGTGCTCCTCAATGGCAACTACGGCCAGCACATGGCCATCATGGCAGGCTTTGCCCAGGCGCGTGGCCGACGAATCGTCACCCTGGATGCCGATCTTCAGAATCCCCCTGAGGAAATCGGAAAACTGCTGACCGCCATGGATGCCGGGCACGATTACGTGGGCACTATCCGTGAACATCGTCAGGACAGCGCCTGGAGACGTTGGGCATCGCGCTCCATGAACCGCCTTCGGGAGAATATTACGCGAATCCACATGACGGATCAGGGCTGCATGCTGCGAGCCTATGACCGGCGCATCGTGGAAGCCATCCTGTCCTGCCGCGAAGTGAACACCTTCATCCCGGCACTGGCCCATACTTTTTCTGCTCGTCCTACCGAGGTCAAGGTACGCCACGAAGAACGTTCCGCGGGTGAATCCAAGTATTCCCTGTACAGCCTGATCCGTCTCAATTTTGACCTGATCACAGGATTCTCCGTGGTACCACTGCAGTTTTTTTCCCTGATGGGCATGGTTCTTTCCGTGCTCTCCGGCCTGTTCGTGGTGTACCTGATCCTGCGCCGAGTCCTGTTGGGGCCAGAGGCAGAGGGTGTTTTCACCCTGTTCGCCATCACCTTTTTCCTGATCAGCATCCTGCTGTTCGGCATCGGTCTGCTGGGCGAATATGTGGGACGCATCTACCAGCAGGTGCGTGAACGCCCGCGCTACCTGATCGAAGCCATTCTGGAACGTCCGACGGAGCTCCCCCCATCGTGACCCGAGCCGTGGTCTTCGCTTATCACACCATCGGAGTTCGCTGCCTCGAAGTGCTGCTGCAACAGGGTCTGCAAGTGCCTCTGGTGGTCACACACAGGGACAACCCGAAAGAAAACATCTGGTTTGGCAGCGTGGCAGCATGTGCGCGCCAGCACGATGTCCCCGTGATTTTTCCCGACGACCCCAATGATCCGGCTGTGGTCCACATGATCCGCGACCTGGCTCCCGATTTCATTTTCTCCTTTTATTACCGGCACATGCTTGGCGCCAACCTGTTGGACATCCCGCCGCGCGGTGCCTACAACCTCCACGGCTCCCTGTTGCCCCTCTACCGTGGACGCGTTCCCGTCAACTGGGCAGTGATCCGGGGAGAAACGGAGACCGGGGCCACACTGCACGCCATGACCCTGAAACCGGACCAGGGAGACATCGTGGCACAACAGCCCGTGCCCATTGGGCCGGATGATACGGCCCACGACGTGTTCCTGAAGGTGATGGACGCTGGCGTCGGTGCCCTTCGTGAAGTGCTCCCGCGACTGGTTTCGGGACATGCTGTGCATCGTTCCCAGAATCTCTCTGCTGGCCACTATTTTGGGGGCCGTCGCCCCGAAGATGGCCGGATTGACTGGTCAAAAACCGCTCGTGAAATTCACAACCTGGTACGGGGCGTGGCTCCGCCCTATCCTGGCGCATTCACCACGCTGAAAGGAAAAGCAGCTCGCATTCTCGGAACCAGCCTGACAGCTCGCCCTGGTGCCATTGCCCAGACCACCGGTTCTGATGGTGTTCCCCTTTATCTGATGTCCATGGAACTGGAAGGCGTCTCCTTGGATGCCACCACTTTCAAATCCCTTTTTCCGGATGGCGTGCGCCCAGACTGAACGCACACCATTGCAAGTTTCAGCAACATCTTGTAACGCTCTTTGAAACAGGTTTAGGATGCCGGGGTGCATAAAATCTGCGCACACCAAATATACAAAAAACGGAGGAGAACACATGCGAGACTGGTCTGAAGTCCACGTATCACGCCGTACTCTGTTACGCACTGGTGTTGGGCTGGCTGGAGCCCAACTAATGTCGTCTCTCCTGCCGGATTCGGCTTTTGCTGCCGACAACAGGGAACCTGTGGGCACCTATCCGGAAGGCGTTGTCGGAAACTCGGTATTTGTCGGCATCTGCGCCCCCAGAACAGGCACTTATGCAGCCCAGGGTGAAGATGAAATCAAGGGCTACCTGCTGGCCATTGAACACCTGAACTCGGGCCACCCATTGATGCACCGCATTTCCCCCAGCATCAGGAAAGGCGTTCTTGGCAAGGAAGTGAAATACGGAGTCGCCGATAGCGAAGCCAAACCCAACACGGCAGTTCAGGCCCATTCGCGATTCATCAGTGAAAACAAGGCCATCATGATCACCGGCTCGGTTTCCAGCGCCGTGGCTGTCGCCATCAACAAGCTGGCGCAATCCAGAAAGGTGATCTACCTGCCCTGCATTTCCGGTTCCAATGACACCACTGGCAAGGATTGCGTCCGATATTCATTTCGCGAATGTTTTTATGCGGAAACGGCGGCCAATGCCATCACTCCCGTGCTGATCAGGAGCCTGGGGAAAAACCGCAAGATCGCCTTCCTCACCCCGGACTACACTTATGGGCATACCGTGCGCCAATCCATGCAGGATGCCCTGGGAAAACAGGGAGGCTGGACTGTGGTGACCAATCAGATTTCACCTCTTGGCACCACCGATTTTTCTTCGTACCTGCTGAACGTGGCCAACTCCGGTGCCGATGTGATCATCAACATCAATTTCGGGCGGGATGCGGTGCTGTCCACCAAGCAGGCCAAACAATTCGGACTGCTCGACAAAATGACGCTGGCTGTCCCCTACAACACTCCTTTCCTCGCCAAGGAAGTGGGTGCCGACATCATGCAGGGGGTGTATGCGGGAACAGACTACTGGTGGACTCTCCAGGACCGGTTTCCCATTGCCCGTTCATTCAACGAGGAGTTTTTCAGGAAACACGGTTACATGCCCGAATGGGGGGCAAATGCGGCCTACATGCAGATTGCCATGTGGGCCGATGCCGTGGAAAGGGCAGGCGGTTTCTATCCGCCGGATGTGATCAAGGCCTACGAACAGGGAGTCACGATCAACTCCACCGTCGGTCAGGTCCATTTCCGCGCTGCAGACCACCAGTTGGTCCGGCCCGTCGTCATCGTCAAAGGCAAGGCACCGGGTGCGATGAAAAACAAGGACGACTTCTATGACGTGGTCGAGGTGGTGGATGGTGGCCCCCTCATGCAAAAACCTGATGCCTTTGGTTGCCATCTGGGCAGTTATACCTGACACAACGATAATGCCTCCTGCCACCGACCCCCAAAATCAGGTGGGTGGCAGTGTTCCTGTTCCCCTTTTTTGTCCGGAAAAGAAACTTGCTGAACTGGGCCAACTTTATTTCCCAATGCATCAACGGGCTTGTTCTGGGCGCCCTTCTGGCCCTGATATCGTCCGGGCTGACCATCATCTATGGCACTCTTGGAGTCATGAACCTGGCTCATGGAGCTCTGTTCATGCTGGGCGGATACGCAGGGTGGCTGACCTATGCCCATACCCAGTCGTTTGCCCTGGCAGTCCTGGGGGGAAGTCTGTTTACCCTGCTGGCGGGTCTCGTGATCGAACGCGGCCTGATTCGTTTCTTTTACCAACGACCGCATGAAGACCAGATTCTGGTGACCTTCGGGCTGGGCATCGTGCTGGTGGAACTTGTCCGCCTGGCTTTTGGGAGCCTGTCACAAAGCATCCCCGCCCCCTCCTGGGCCACAGGCATCACTTCCTTCGGATTCATGCTTTACCCCACTTACCGCCTGGTGGTGGTCGGCATCGTCTCCCTCATGCTGACTTTGCTCTGGGCTGTGCTTTATCGTACGCGACTGGGCATGATCGTGCGGGCCGGCATTGAAGATGCTGTCATGGTGGATATGCTGGGAATCAATGTACAGCGTGTCTTCATGGCAGTTTTCGGGATCGGGGCCATGGCAGCCGGATTTGCCGGTATCATCAATACCCCCGTCACCCCCATCACCCCCGACATTGGCAGCGATATCCTGGTGGAAGCCCTGGTGGTGGTGGTGATCGGAGGCGTAGGCTCTTTCCCCGGTGCCGTACTGGGCGGGCTGGTAGCGGGAGAAATCCTGTCCATCACCGCCATGTTTGATCCCGCCTACTCCCAGGTCATGCTGTTCGTGGTCATGACCCTCGTACTCTTCATCCGACCGTACGGGCTGCTGGGCCATCGGGGTCGTGCATGAAGCGCTGGATGCCCGACCTGCTCGCATTGCTTGGACTGCTGCTGGCCCCCCTTGTGTTGCCACTCGTGGGTTTCTCGCAGGACACCATGAACCGGATCCTGGTTTTCGGGTTGTTCGGGATCGGGTTTGACCTGCTGTTCGGCTACACAGGGCTTCTCTCTTTTGGCCAGTCGGCCTTTTTTGGCTCTGGCGGATTCGTGACCGCTTACCTGCTGACCCAGATGAATGCAGGCAGCATTTTCCTTGCCCTGATGGCAGGCACCCTGGCCTCTGCAGTCATCGGCTTTCTAGTGGGCCTGATTGCGCTGCGCCGCACTGGAATTTACTTTGCCATGATCACCATGGCCATCGCGGAAGTCTTTTTCTTCATGGAGAATTCTCCGCTCGCTGAATTCACCGGTGGAGAAAATGGCCTGCCCGGTGTACCTTCTCCCGAATTTCATCTGGGTCATTTCACCTTCTCGGCGAGCACGGGCTGGAACATGTACTGGTTCATTGCCTGCTGCTACCTCCTGGGACTTGTCCTGGCGCGCCGGATCGTCGCCTCCCCCGTAGGACTCATCATGGTAGCGATACGTGACAATCCGGTGCGGGTTGCCGCTCTGGGACACCAGATCCATCACTACAAATTACTGGTATTCGTGGTGGCTGCGGCTTACGGGGGATTTGCCGGGGGATTGC
>JAJZEL010000070.1 GCA_021828575.1 Pseudomonadota bacterium | reverse complement strand
CAGCCCGTTCGGCTGCCGATGTGATCTTCCTTGACCTGGAAGACGCCGTTGCGCCGGATGACAAGCCCAAGGCCAGGAAAAACATCATCGAAGCCCTCCACGATGTGGACTGGGGTCAAAAGACGATGATGATTCGCATCAACGGTCTGGATACCCACTACATGTATCGCGATGTGGTGGATATCGTGGAAACCTGTCCTCGCCTCGACATGATCCTGATCCCGAAAGTGGGTGTCCCGCAGGATGTATATGCCCTGGACATGCTGGTGACCCAGATCGAGCAGGCCACGGGCAGCACCCGGCGTATCGGATTTGAAGTACTGATTGAAACCGCCTTGGGCATGGCCAATGTGGAAGCCATTGCCCAGTCCAGCAAGCGCCTTGAAGCCATGAGCTTTGGAGTGGCTGACTATGCCGCTTCCACGCGGGCACGCACCACGGTAATCGGCGGCGTCAACGGGGACTCGGGCGTATTGACCGACAAGAATGAGCAGGGAGAGCGCCAGTATTACTGGACTGATCCCTGGCATGCCGCCCAAACCCGCATGATGGTGGCCTGCCGGGCCTATGGGTTACGCCCCATAGACGGGCCTTTTGGTGATTTCAGCGATCCCGACGGCTATGTGGCTGCTGCCAACCGTGTGGCAGTGCTGGGCTATGAAGGGAAATGGGCCATTCATCCCTCACAGATCGAACTGGCCAACCAGGTTTTTACACCCACGGCCGCAGAAGTGAACAAGGCGCAACGCATCGTGGATGCCATGGCTCAAGCCGCCCGGGAAGGAAAGGGGGCCGTCTCGCTGGACGGTCGTCTCATCGATATCGCCAGCATCCGCATGGCAGAAGCCCTGTTGGCCAAAGCACGCAGTGTGGGCATGACTGCCGCCTGACCTACTGGCTTCAGCCTGCAAGAAAAAGAAACGGCATTTGCTTCAGGGCAAATGCCGTTTTCTTTTTGGAAGGACTGCTCATTGCACAAGAGTGTAACGTTCCAGTGTCATGCCGGAATTGTTGCTATCTCTGTTGATCCCTTATGTCTGGGGACGGTCAGCAACCCGTTTCCTGAGCTTTCTGGCGGTCTTCGCCTGCTATCTGTGGGGCGCCAGGGAAGAACCACTGGGCATGTACCGTGTCCTGCCCAGCTACCCCGCGAGTGTCGACCTGCTGGTCTGGGTTTTTCATGCCGGACTGCTCACACTGCCCTGGACTGTTTTCTGGACTCGACCCGAGGCCAGCACACTGATTCAGGCCAGGGCCCTGTTCCTTGCCCTGACTGCGGGGGTGCTTCCCCCTTTTGGACTCCTGGGCTGGCTGCACCCGTTGACGATCAGCGGATGGATTTATCCTGACCAGGGATTTCTCGGCCTTGGGGCGACTTATGGCCTGCTGCTGGCCTTGCTGTCACACCGCTGGCGGCGCCTTGCCACATGGTGCGCCTTCGGTCTGCTCTGCAATGGTGTGCATGTCCCGCTCGAACCACCCGCCCACTGGGTTGGCATCAACACCCATCTGCCTCGACTGCAGGGAACCCTTCAAGACCAGTTCCGCAGGCAGTCGCAACTCATGGCCCTGATAACCCTTGTCATGCATAAGGAAGAACGGCTGGTGCTCCCAGAAGACATTGCCGGGCAATGGACCGCTGCTGAAGACTTCTGGTGGCAGTCCATGGACCCCTTCCTGAAGTGGGAAAAGGGGAGTGTGCTCATTGGGGCGCAAGCGGAAGTACGAAGGGTTGAACGCCTGAAAGGGGCTTTATTCAGAAATGGATACGCCACCTGGTGGGTGGCCCATGCCAGGCAACCCATTCCCCTGGCAGAATGGCGTCCGTGGATGCCTGAAAATATCCAGGCCCGCTGGTGGACTGTCCACTGGGGGCAAGGAATCACGTTCAACCGGGCCGCTGGGCTGATTGACGGGCATCGCCTCTGGTTCTCGTTCTGCTATGAAGACCTGCTCACCCTGCCGGCCCTGCTGACCATGACAGGGCCAGACCCGCCCGACCTGCTGGTGAGTGTGGCCAACCTCTGGTGGACCCGGGGAATGCATGAGCCTGACGTGCAACGACTGACCATTGAAGGATGGGCACGTCTCTGGCACCTGCCGCTCATCAGGGCCGTCAATCTTCCGCCGTGACGGCATCCTGTCGAACGACCCAGTCCGCCATGGCCAGAATCAGTTCTGATGACTCGCCCAATGCAGGGGTGATACGAACATGGAGTCCCCTGCACTCCTCCTGAAGAGCCTCGACCAACCGGGGAAGATCCTTCTTGAGATGCCCCCCCTGCGCCATGAAAAGGGGAACCAGAGTGAGTATTCCCACCCCCTGATGCCACAAGGACCGTACACAGTCTTCCAGAGAAGGTTCCATCAGTTCCAGAAAAGCCAGCTCTACCCTGAGATCTGGACCTGACAACACCATGACCTGCTGCCGGATGCGATGAAACGGTTCAGCCCACTGGGGATCACGGGCACCGTGGGCAAACAGGACGACAGCCCGGTTCGCTGTCCTGGTCATTGCCTGCCCGTGCTGCCAAACCCCTGCTCTCCCCGCTCGCTGGTGTCAAAACTGTCCACCACTTTGAGGTCCACCTGCATGACCGGCACCACCACCAGTTGAGCAATGCGCTCCATGGGCGTCACTTCAAAGAGGGTTTGCCCGCGATTCCAGAGAGAAATGAAAATCTGCCCCTGATAATCAGAATCAATCAGGCCCACCAGGTTTCCCAGCACGATCCCGTGTTTGTGGCCAAGACCTGAACGGGGCAGAACGAGGGCGGCATATCCAGGGTCTGCAATATGGATGGCAAGGCCTGAAGGCACCAGGACTGTCTGTCCGGGCATCAGCTGTAGCGGCGCATCAAGACAGGCCCTGAGATCAAGCCCGGCGGCGCCAGGTGTGCCATAGGCAGGAAGCTGTTCACGCAGGCGCGCGTCCAGGATGCGAATTTCAAGCGATGTCATGAGAGAGCTGTTCCGGATAAGCCAGTGAAAGGGTGTACTTCAGGATCTGGCGCGCCAGCACGCGCTTGGACGCTGCAGGCAAGGGATGAACACCCTGTGCGTCCACCAGAATCACTTCATTATCGTCCCTGGACAGGGCCCGTGAAGCCAAGTTTCCCACGACCAGGGGAATTCCCTTGGATTTTCGCTTGGCTTGCGCGAATGTTTCCAGATTCTGGCTTTCAGCAGCAAACCCCACGCAAAAAGGAGCATCGGGCAACGCTGCCACCGTTTTCAGGATATCCACGGTGGGAACCAGTTCCAGGGTCAGGGGTTCCGATGCCTTTTTGATTTTCTGCATCGAGGGATGCCTTGGCGTATAGTCGGCCACCGCTGCCACGGAAAAAAACAAATCAGCACCTGGTGCATGAGCCATCACGGCATCCAGCATTTCCGAGGCGCTGCGCACGGGCACCACTGCGCATCCAGCGGGTGGTACGAGCGCTGTGGGACCGGTCACCAGCACCACTTCGGCACCCGCCTCCCTGGCCGCCTGCGCCAGCGCATAACCCATTTTCCCGGAACTGGCATTGGTGATGCCACGAACCGGATCAATGGCTTCAAAGGTGGGTCCGGCCGTGACCACCACCTTTTTGCCTTGCAGGACCGGAGAATGATAAAAAACCAGCATGGCTTCCAGGATTTCTGCCGGTTCTGCCATGCGCCCTTCCCCGAATTCGCCGCAGGCCTGTTCACCCGTATCGGGGCCCAGCAGGATGACGCCATCTGCCTGCAACAGCAGGAGATTGCGCTGATGCGCCGGATTGTTCCACATTTCCCTATTCATGGCCGGAGCCATGAACAGGGGGCAGCGACGTGCGGTCACCAGGGTGGACAATAGGTCATTGGCCAGTCCATGGGCCACTTTTGCCATGAAATCAGCACTGGCGGGGACCACGAGAACGGCATCGGCAGAACGGGAGAGATCAATGTGCGGCATGGTTCGCGAAGACCGGTCATCCCACAGGTCGGTCCACACGGGATGACCGGACAAGGCCTGGAAAGTGGCAGGCGTCACGAAGCCGCGTGCGGCTTCGGTCATGACGACCTGAACGCCTATTCCCGCCTTGACGAGCAGGCGCACCAAGTCGGCAGCCTTGTAAGCGGCCACGCCACCCGTGACTCCCAGAACCACCTGACGATGAATGATGGGCTCCATTTCCTGATTATAACGTCACGCAACGAAAGGCCACAAAAAAGCCGGGCAAAAACCCGGCTTTCGATGTGTGAAGCTGCCCCAATGGGGAAGATCACTTGATCTTGGCTTCCTTATAGGGCACATGTTTGCGCGCCACGGGATCGAATTTCTTGATTTCCATTTTTTCAGGCATGGTTTTCTTGTTCTTTGTGGTGGTGTAGAAATGCCCGGTGCCTGCCGTGGATTCCAGTTTGATCTTGTCACGCATGTTCAACCCTCCAAAGCCACTTCGCCCATCTCGGCCAGAACGACCTCGATGCCTTTCTTGTCAATCAGACGCAGCCCGGCATTGGACACCCGCAGCCTGATCCAGCGCTGCTGGCTTTCAAGCCAGAAACGGCGATACTGCAAGTTGGGCAGAAAACGGCGCTTGGTCTTGTTATTGGCGTGGGACACATTATTGCCGACCATCGGCTTTTTTCCCGTCACGGCGCAGACTCGAGCCATGGCATTTCTCCAGTTGGTTAACCACTAAAACGGGGATTCTCGCATGAAACCGAAAAAAACACAATGCGTTAGTGCGAAACCGGCAGCAGTTTCAAGCCCGTCAAGGCATAGAAAGGCCCCAGATCTGCAAGATCGTCCAGAACAGCCAGAGCCCCGGTAAAATCCTGGTGCCGGGTGTAGGCATTGACCGTGACCACTGTGCGAATTCCGGCCGCCAGGCTGGACCTCAAACCATTGTTGGAATCTTCCAGAGCAATGCAACTCGAAGGCGCCAAACCAATGCGATCCAGTACCCAGTGGTAAATATCCGGTGCAGGTTTTTTGTGTGGCACCACATCCCCGCACCCCACCTCGGCAAAATACTGCTGCCATCTCAGGCCCAGGCTGGCCTGCAAAAGAGCGGATACGTTTTCCTCGGTGGTGGTGGTGGCGATGGCCAGCACCAGTCCCGCAGCATGAGCGTCCCTGATCAGGCGTTCGATCCCTGGCCTGAGGGGAACGTCACCTTGTGCCATCAGCGTCGTGTAATGCCGTGTCTTGGCCTGGTGCAGCATCTTCACGAAATCATCCGAAAATCCGGCAGGAGGCTGGTCCAGCCGGGTTTCCACGAAATGCCTGATCCGTTCCTTGCCTCCGGTCACCTTGAGCAGCTCCCCGTACAGGGGCACATCCCAGTGCCACTCCAGTCCCTGGTCATGGAAAGCGCGGTTGAAAGATGTCCTGTGAGCTTCTTCGGTATCCGCCAGCGTGCCATCCACATCAAACAGAATGGCCTTCAATGATTGTTCCAAACCCGATCCCCCGTTGTATACCCCGCTCAAGGGGTCTCAAAAGGGAGCATCATACCTGCTGCCACCGTATCGTTGGTGACCTCGTCGATCAGGATGAAACTTCCCGTGGCGCGGTTATCTTCATAGGAATCCACGCACAAGGGAGCCTGGGTGCGAAAGCGGATGCGCACGATGTCGTTCATGACCACCTGACCGGGTGCGGTTTCATGGCGGGATGTGTTCACATCCAGCCGGTAGGCCACTTCTCCCATCCTGATGGGCATAGTCTGGGTGCCGTGACGCACCAGATAGCGCCTGGCAGCCTCCAGTGGCGTTCCTGAAAACCAGCACAGGAGGGCATCCGCTTCCTTCAGAACCCGAGGCGGCCGGTGAGCGGCCACAATCATGTCCCCCCGCGAAACATCCACCTGATCGGCAAGGGTCAGGGTGACTGACTGACCGGCCCGGGCGTCCTGAACGGAACCCTGATAAGTCAGAATGTCCGAAACCGTACTTTTCACGCCGCCGGGAAACACGAAAACCTCGTCGCCCACCCCCACGGTTCCTGATTCGATGCGCCCCAGATAATGCCGGGATTCATGGACTCCATCCGCCACAGAACGCTGCACCAGCTGCACAGGAAACCTGAAGGCCGCATGCACGGCAAGTTCATCCACCGGCACCGCTTCCAGCACTTCCAACAGGGTTCTGCCGTCATGCCAAGGCATGCGATCACCGCGTTCCACGACCATGTCCCCTGCCAGGGCACTCATGGGAATGGCTTGAACATCCGCAAAATTCAAGTCGGCAGCAAACGCCATGAAATCATTGAACACGGTCCTGAAGGCGGTTTCACTGTAGTCCACGGCGTCCATCTTGTTGATGGCCACCACAATTCTGCGAATGCCCAGCAGGCGGACCAGGTGCGTGTGGCGCCGGGTTTGCGTCAGCACCCCTTTGCGCACGTCCATGAGGATGATGGCCAGGTCTGCAGTACTGGCGCCCGTCACCATGTTACGGGTGTATTGCTCATGGCCGGGCGTATCTGCAATCACAAACCGCCTTCTTGGCGTACTGAAATAGCGATAGGCCACGTCAATGGTGATGCCTTGCTCGCGCTCGGCCTGCAAGCCATCCGTCAGCAGGGCAAGGTCCGTCTCACCTTTTCCCCGACGTTGCGACGTCAGTTGTATGGCTGCCAGCTGGTCCTCAAAAATGGCCTTGCTGTCATGCAGCAGGCGCCCGATCAGCGTGCTTTTTCCGTCATCCACCGATCCGCAGGTGATGAATCTCAGCAATTCGGAATGTGGAATGTGTTCAGCCTGGTCCATCAAAAATACCCCTGTTTCTTGCGTTGTTCCATGGAAGATTCGGAAGTCTGGTCATCCAGTCGTGTGGCTCCCCGCTCCGTCAGCGCGGTCACGGCAGTTTCAGCCAGAATTTCTTCCACACTGCTGGCCACGGAAAGCACCGGGCATGTGCAGGTAATGTCTCCCACCGTGCGAAAACGAACAGAAAGGATTTCAGGCACTTCACCCTGCTGGGGCGGTGTCAGGTCGGTCACCGGCACGAGCCGCTCGCCACGCCTGACCACCCACCGCTCATGGGCAAAATACAAGGCTGGCACTTCCAGGTTTTCCCGGGCAATGTAGGACCAGACATCCAGTTCCGTCCAGTTACTGATGGGGAACACCCGCATGTTTTCGCCTTCATGAACCCGGGCGTTGTAAAGACTCCACAATTCGGGCCTCTGGTTTTTCGGGTCCCATCCACCAAACTCATCCCTGAACGAGAATATTCTCTCCTTGGCCCGTGCCTTTTCCTCATCACGTCGCGCGCCCCCCAAACAGGCATCAAACCTGAACTCCTGGATGGTGTCCACGAGCGTCACCGCCTGCAATGCATTCCTGCTCGCATTGGCTGAAGCCGAACGAACCCGGCCCTGACGTATTGATTCTTCCACGGTGCGGACAATGAGGACAGCCTTCAGGTCGCGAACCCGGCGATCACGGAACTCCAGGACCTCCGGAAAATTGTGGCCAGTATCCACATGCACCAAGGGAAAAGGGATGCGTGCGGGATGAAAGGCTTTTTCTGCCAGGCGCAACAGGACGATGGAATCTTTTCCGCCCGAAAAAAGCAGTGCGGGACGGGCACATTCCGCTGCCACTTCCCGCATGATGTGAATGGCTTCCGACTCCAGACGGTCAAGATGGTCCAAGGGTTCGAAGCGCCCCGCATGGTGGGAGTGAAGCCCCAGAAAATCCAGTTCGGTTTCAAATGTCATGTTCGTTCCTCAGGCGGATTCTTTTGTCAGATGCAAACCGCATTCACGGGACTCGGGGTGTTCCCACCACCAGCGTCCGGCCCGCTCGTCCTCTCCCTCGCGCACAGCGCGAGTACAAGGTGCGCAACCAATGCTGGTGTAGCCCTGATCGTGAAGAGCGTTATAAGGCACGTTGTACAACCGCAGATATTCCCAAACGTCATCGCGAGTCCATTCAGCCAGGGGCGACAGCTTGACCAGGCCATGTTCCTCATCCCAGGACACCGTCTGTACCGACTGCCTCGTGGGCGACTGTTCGCGCCTCAAGCCAGTGATCCACGCCCGCCGGCTCTGAAGCGCCCGCTGGAGCACAGCCACTTTCCGTGCACGACAGCAGGCTTTTCGCCCTTCCATGTGATGGTAGAAACCATTGATGCCATACTGGCTCACCACCTGTTCCACATCTTCGCTCTTCGGAAAATAAACCCGAATGGCCTTGCCATAGTGATCATGTACCAAAGACAACAACCGATGGGTGGCTTCCGGCAGGCGTCCTGTATCCAGTGTAAAAATTTCCACGGGCAGGTCGTTCTTCCAGATCAGGTCTGTCAGCACCATGTCCTCGGCTCCAAGACTGCTGGCCATGACGGTGGGATCAAAGTCCTGCGATGCTCGCCTGAGGACGCTCAAGGCTTCTTCGATTTTCTGTTCCAGACTCATGTGCTTTTTCCTGGCAAGACATTTCCTGTCAAACGCCTTCTGAACAAAGGCGACTCTCTCAATGCGGTGCTCTGGTACCCTTCACTGAACACATCCAGTCCCTCGAGCGCCGAGTCAATGGATTCTCCAGGCCTCAGTACAAATGCGTTGAAACCGCATTGGGACAGGTAGTACAGCGTTTCCCTGAATACATCGCCCGATGCACGCAATTCGCCCCGAAAAGCGTACTTTTCGCGCAGCAAGCGTGCCGTGGTATATCCCCTGCCATCGGTAAACACCGGAAAACGGACTTCCACCAGCGCCAGACGATCAAGATGCCCTTCCAGTTCCTCGGGGCCTTCTGCACCTTCCAGACGCACACCCAGCCGCCCACCTGCCCCTGTCGGAAAAGGCAACGGTTACTGCACTAACAGAACTGAC
>JAJZEL010000206.1 GCA_021828575.1 Pseudomonadota bacterium | reverse complement strand
GGGATTTGCGCATTTATGAATTCGATGATGTGCATCGCTTGCGTAGAATCAGCACGGCCAAAAGGGCCGTGTTCAACCAGAACCATCAGTGGCTACTCAGTTTCGTTCGGGCATATGGGTCAAGGACAACGGCAGCTTCATCAACGTGCGTGAAATGCTGCCCGACAGTTCGTTACGGGATTTGCGCATTTATGAATTCGATGATGTGCATCGCTTGCGTAGAATCAGCACGGCCAAAAGGGCCGTGTTCAACCAGAACCATCAGTGGATACTCAGTGATGTGGAACGGACTGTTTTTGACAAGGACTCGGCGCATGTGGAAAAAGAAGGCATGGCAGTGTGGAACTCTGTCATTACCCCTGCCGTCATGGCCACCTTGCTGGTGGAACCCGAACAGATGTCGTTGTGGAATTTGTTTACTTACATCAAACACCTGAAAGAAAACAGCCAGCAGACCGTCCGGTTCGAAATTGCCGAGTGGGGAAAACTGATTTACCCTTTTTCCATTCTCGTCATGATGCTGCTGGCGTTGCCATTCGGCCTGCAGCGTCCCCGATCCGGGGCTGTGGGTGTGCGCATCATGATTGGCATCGGGCTGGGTCTGGGTTTTTATCTCGCCAGCCGGTTTTTTTCCTATTTGGGGCAACTGAATGACTGGAGTCCGGCAGTCAGTACGCTGGCGCCTAATGTTGCTTTTCTGGGACTGGCGTTTGGGTTGGGTTGGTGGATGGAGCGTCATGCCTGACCAGACGCAGTCCGGTCAGACGATCGTGCAGAAACTGTCCTTCGGCGTCCAGGAACGTCCAGACCAGTGTGATTCCGGAAAGCCAGGCTGGCCATGCCATCAGATACCTTGCCATGCATCGGTACAATGAAGGCACCTGTCCTTCATTCTGGGTGACCAGTCGGATCTTCCATGTGCGCATGGCCGGGGTTTGTCCCGACCGGTTCCAGAAATAGCAGCAATAGATCCCAACGACGATATACAGATAAGCGCGATACACATTGCGAAGCTCGGGATGCCTAGGATAGTCCGTCAGGATGAGAAAGGGCAGTGCAGCTACGAACAGGACACCGAACAGAAGCAGGGTTTCGTAGAGCATGGCCATCAACCGTGGCCAAAGGGGCATGCGGGTCGCCATTATTGAGCAGCGGATGGAGCAACGACAGCGGATCCTGCCTGGGGCGCAAGTGTTGGCGTTGAAACAGGTGGGGCTGCGGCAGGATTCTGGGCCTGAAGATGGGATTTCACAGCAGCTCGTTTTTCAGGGGGCAGTTTCTTGAAGGCCTTGAAATTTTTCCGGGCGGCATTGCGCTGTTCAGGAGGCAGGTGGGTCCAGAGGGGTATTCGTGCCTTGAATCGGGCTTGCTGTTCGGGAGTCAATTGGGGGTAATGCCGTGCCGCATTGACGAGACGTCGGCGCTGCACGGGGGTCAGCTGCTCCCAGTCCCATTCGGCAGGGGCCAGAATGGATTTTTGTTCGGGAGTGAGCTGTTCCCAAACGGAGGATGTAGAAGCCCCTCCCCCCCAGGCTGGCGTTCCGATACAGGCCAGTATTCCCCAGATGAGGACTAGCGCGTATCTTCGAGCCATGTGCCAAAATCTTTTTGGGCGAAAGTCTGTAGTGGAATGTCACTCGCCAGCAGGTTTGCATCCAGCTGGCCCATTTCATCATCTGCAGCTTGCTGGGTGCGTTGCTGCCAGTAGTATCCTGAAAACAGTACCGAGATCGTCAGGAGGAACAGCAGTGCGCCGGCCCTGAACAGGTGCATGCCATGAAAGGATTTGCCCCCTGTAGAATCCATCCCACTCGGGGCGCCAGCCAGCTGCCAGCGCTCGCTGGTGGCGGACGACAGGGCGCGTTGACGGGCCAGCCGGAGGCGATCCACCTGATGGGAGGACAGGTGACGAGTGCTCTGGTTCAGCAGTCGGGTAATGTATTGGGTGGTTTGATGTTCATTCATAAGGTAATGCCTCTGGAGGACAGGAACGCTGCCAACGCATGCACTGCCCTCGAGCTGTGCGTTTTCACGCTTCCCTCGGTGCATCCCATGATCAAGGCCGTTTCTGCCACATCCATCTCCTCCCAATAACGCAGGAGGAAGGCTTCCCGTTGACGGGGAGGCAGTTTTTCCAGCGCGTTCTCGATCTCTTTTAAAATCTGCTTCTGATTCAGTTGGTTATCGGGGTCTCCCGTGGCGTTTTTGGCGGGCTCTGGCAGCAGGGTTTCCAAAAAGTCCGAGTCATCTTCGTCCTCCCGTCCTTTCAGTGCACTGATTAGAGGGGTCCACCAGTTGCGAAGTTTCTGTCTGCGGAAATGATCCTTGATGTGATTTTGTAGTATTCGCTGAAACAGGGGAGGGAGTTCCTCCGCAGGGCGATCAGGGTATTTTTCCGCAAGTTTCAGCATGGCATCCTGGACAATGTCCAATGCGGTTTCCTCATCACGAACGGCATAGACTGCATGCTTGAAAGCACGACGCTCCGTTTGGGAAAGAAAATCAGACAGCTCCTTAGGGGAAGCCAGAAGGGTACTCCCGACACAATGCGAATGACCAGCGTGAGATGGTAACAAAGACTGAAACTCTTTGCCGGAATCCGGATAATGGGATCGGGGTCAGCATGATAGAATGGCGGGCCCTGGGGAAGCGTGGCCGAGTGGTTTAAGGCACTGGTCTTGAAAACCAGCGATGGGCAACCATCCGTGAGTTCGAATCTCACCGCTTCCGCCAGCCTGTCCTGCTCTTGCGCGAGGCGTCTCATGCACAGTGTATCCGGATTGAATCAATGCTATGGCATCGCTGGCCAGGTGAATTTTATTCGAGACGCTCACGGGTTTGACCTGGTGGAGGTGACCAATGCGCAAGCCACTGCCCGCCTTGCGCTACAAGGAGCGCAGTTATTGCACTGGGCCCCGGTCGGTCAGCAATCTGCCATCTGGGTGTCCGATCAGGCAATTTATGCACCGGGAAAGCCTGTGCGAGGGGGGGCCCCTGTATGCTGGCCCTGGTTTGGCCCCCATGAGTCGCGGACGGACTTTCCTGCCCATGGGTTTGCGCGCAACCAGTTGTGGGAAATCGTCAGTGTCGTTGCATTGCCTGATGGGTCCACGCAGTTGTCATTGCGTTTGCCCGGACAAGAGGGTACTGCCGAACTGTGGCCCCATGACACTGCTCTGGACATGGAACTGACCATCGGAAAGCACCTCAAGGTAGATCTGGTGACTCGTAATCTGGGAGACCAGCCGGTGACCGTGGGACAGGCACTTCACACCTATTTTCACATTGGCGACATCCGACAGGTGAGTATTCTGGGTCTTGAGGGATGTCCCTATGTAGACAAGGTACGCCATGGAGAACGCCATGTTCAGGCGGGGGAAATCCGTTTTGAGCAGGAAACCGACCGTATCTATCTGGACAGCACGAGGGACGTGGTCATCCACGATCCTGTCTTGGGGCGCAGGATCCATATTGCCAAAAAGGGAAGTGCTTCCACGGTGGTCTGGAATCCGTGGTTGGAGAAGGCCACCGCCATGAAGGATCTGGGAGCGGACGGATACACACACATGGTGTGTGTTGAAAACGCCAATGCCGCCGATGATGTGCGAATACTGCCAGCAGGTTCGTCCCACCGTATGGAAGTCTGCTATACGGTGGCAATGGAAACGCCCTGATCCTCCTCCTTTTGCTGTCTTGCACTGCTCAGAATTTGTAGATGCCTTGAATGCCATAGGTGGTCATGTTCTGTTGCAGGAGTCCATTCTCGGCCAGAAAGACTCCCTTGGTGGCGCTGTCTTCACGAATTTCACTTCTCAGTTCAAAGTGGCTTGTGGGATCGTAACCCAGGGTCAGTGTCACCTCCCGAAGGGTGTTGGCACCCGGAGGGGTGCCCTGGGCAGCTATGGCAACTCCCTGATCGTCATGCAGGGTTTCTCCGCGAAGGGACAGGCGGTATTGTTCGTTGAACTGGTGATTCAAGTAACCGGCCACACCCCAGTAGGTTTCAGTCCCGGCCTGGTTTATGCCGATCAGGGCATTCTGCTGGGTGACGTGATCAGCATCCAGAATGACGGTGGTGGCTGATGTCAGATTGCTGGTGATCACCGTATCAAAAATGGTGCGCAACCCGCTCCTGCCCCCTTCCGTGGGCAACAGGCTGCCATTGATACCTGTGGTCACCATGTTGCCATTGATGAGGGATTGAGTGAAGCCGGTGCCTGTCTGATTCATGGCCTCGTCACCGGTGTAGATGCTGGCCACCAGGGAAGTCTGGGGAGTGAATGTCTTGCTGATGCCAAGCTCCAGGGTTTTCGAGGAAGTCATGGCTGTGACCTGATCCCATCCGTTATTGATCCCGAGAGTCAGGTTTGTGGAAGCATCCAGGGTATTGACGGTACGAATTCCCGTATGGGTGAAAGGCTGATGCGCATACAGGATGGAGCGGGTGATGTTGCTGTCTTGCGAGCTGTCATAGGATTCGGCGCCAGCCAGGGAGGCGAATTTCCCACCTATGAATGTCCAGGGGCCAGTGGCATATTGCAGGTAAGCCTGAGGAATATCAAAGTTTCCCCCACTGAACGGGGTGGCACCGTTGCCTGTGGGGCCGGACGAGCACAGGCCATAGGAACAGATCACTCCGGCATCGGATCCAGCCAGCAAATTCAGGTATTCGCCATAGCCTTCCTGTGGCAGCTTGGATATCACCAGACCGATCTGGTGGATGCCAAAGGAGTTCCTGGCGGTATCTGTGACCTGTGCGTTGGGGTCGGGGGTCTGGTTGTGGCCTATGAAACTTGCATCCATGTAGGCGCGGGTGGAGATTCCGCTGTTGGATAAAATGCTCTCGATGGTTGGAGCAGGCGAAGGGGTGTCTTCCGAAGCCAGGGCATGCATATTCTGGGCGAAAAAAAACAGAAGGCCCGTGATGACAGGCAGCAAATGATTTTTGAAAGTAAAGACGGTCATTGGTGAGCGGTTCCTATAGCGGGAGTGTTTTGCGCAAACGGACGTAGAGACTGTCATGGGCACAACCAGTTCAGCCTGCAGGTGAAAAAAATTGTTTCATTGGGGAGCATGCTATGATCCGGTGCCATGATCACATGGTCCTAAAGGAAAAAAATAATGAAACGTTTAATCCTGTCTGCTTTGCTGCTGCTTTCTGGCGTGATGGCCCATGCCGATGAATTTTACGGACCCGTTGAACTGGCGGGCGTACCGCGCCCCCAGGTGATCAACATGGAACCTGTGGTGGTGGAACCAGGGCCACGTGGGGTGATGTTGCCTCCCCCGGTCTATTTGCACGTGCCTCCCGGGTATGAACGCCACTGGAATTTCCGCTGCCGCGAATTCCATGCCTGTGGCCGTCCGGTTTACTTCGTGCGTGAAGAGTGGTTTCGTCGGGTGTACGCGCCATATCGCTATGGCCATCCTGATGGTGATTGGCGTCGCGGGCGCGAATGGCGTGAAAACCATTGGCGTGGAGGGGATGACGGTCGGGACTGACGGCCCCGGGGGCGTCAATCCAGGTTTTGTGGCCAGCGATAAAAGTAGGGAGCCTCTGCTTCAGGGCGTGTCCTGAAGCGTTTGTGGCTCCAGAAATACTGTTCCGGGAAAAGTCGCGCCTGCATTTCAATGAAGGCGTTCATGCGGGACAGGTCTGAGCTTTCATCCTGTCCCGGGAAATTCTCCCAGGGAGGGAAGAACTCCACCTCATAACCTGCGCAGCCTGCTTTTTGATGGCAGACGCAGGGAATGACCAGGGCGTCCGTCTTTCTGGTCAGCCAGGGCAGGGTCGGCACCGTGGCTGCAGGTATTCCAAAGAAAGGAACGAAAACCGAATCCTTTTCGCCAAAATCCATGTCGGGCAGGAAGTACAGATGCCTGCCGTCACGCATGGCACGCAGCAAGGGGCGCAGTCCCTTGCGCTTGTCCAGCATGACCACATCGCCCAGGCGGTCACGGGCCTCGCGCATCTTCTGGTCGATCAGTCGGTTCTTGTGCGGCGTGAAGAAACCCACGCCCCTGAAAAGCATGCCCATGCGTGCGCCTTGCATTTCAAGACCCACCAGATGTGGTGTGAGAAAAATGATCGGGCGATGTGTGTCGACGGGTACATGCTCCAGTCCCTTCAGTTGAACCAGTCGCTGGATGCGAGATGGGGGAGACCACCAGAGGATTCCCAGTTCCAGTACGCTGCGAATCAGTGCTGACAGGTGTCTTTGCGCCAATATGTCCCTTTCATCCAATGAGAGTGCTGGAAAACAGGATTTGAGGTTGATGCGCGTGGTTCTGGAAAAGCGTGTGCGCATGGCCACCCTGCCCAGAATAGAGGCAATGCCTTGCAATAGGCACAACGGAAAAAAATGGAGCAGCCACAACAACGCCAACACAAGCCGGGTGCCCATGCGCCCTTATTCCGCGATGACCGTATAAGGCAGCGACAGGGGCCCTTCCAGGTCGGCGTCTCCCTCATGCAGGCCGAGGGGCTGGCGGAAGTCATCCAGTTGCATGACTGCCAGGAATTCGGTCTTGCCTTCTCTGGTTGCGCCCACCATGGCCACTTTTCCCACGGGTACATTGCCGTCACGGGACAGGACGGGAGAGCCAGCCACAGGAAGATCTGAAGTTCTGAAACGCAGCGTTCTGCGCTTGATCTTGCCAAGATAATGGGTACGGGCAACGATTTCCTGTCCGGTGTAACACCCTTTCTTGAAGCTGATGCCACCCAGAAGGTCCCAGTTGATCATTTGCGGGACCCATTCATCCCGCGTGGTAGCCCCCACTTCCACCACTCCTTCTTGCACGCATGCATCGTTCCAGTCGCTTCCGGATCCCTCCAGGCAATGCGTCTGCAACAAGTCCGCCACCGGACTGGCGGACTGGACCGGGATCTGCAGAAGAAGGCGCTCTCGGGACAGGGACACACGCGTCATGTCATCGAGACGGTCAAGGGTACCTGGTGCGGGAGGCGCAGGCCATTTCATGCAGGTCATCAGGGCACGCAAATCCACGCCGATCAGTCCGAAGCGAACATAAGCCGGTCGCAGATCCTCAAGGGTGACTCGCGAACGAAGAACAAACATTCGCAATCTTCCTGACACGAATTCTGCCTGATCTTCAGGGGCGTCCAGAAAAATGCGCGAGTCCTCTCGCCACATCGACAAGGTGGCCAGCACCCGGCCCTTGGGGGAGCAATGGGCAGCCCAGGCAACCTCCTCCTTGGTAAGCCGGATGACGTCCTGGGTCAGTTGCCCTTGCAGGAAAGTGACGGCGTCGTCTCCTGATACACCCATGAGAGTGCGCTGGCTCAAGTTGACGAAAAGAGGTCCCAGCATCGTTTTTCCGTTCAGCACATTGAAAAGCGAAGGATACACTGGCAGGGCCATGACCACGAAATTCGCTTTCAATGGCGATGCCCGAATCCGGATCGGTTCATCCCGCCACCTCGCGCTTCTCCTGGCATTTGCCCATGCCACAGGCATTCTGTCGGTTTGGCTGATGCCTTGGCCATTTTGGGTCGTCCGGGTTTTCATGGGTGGACTCGGCGTGTCCCTGGTCCTTTCATGGCGAAGGCATGCCTGGCGCTGTTCCAGGCAAGCAATTACACGCGTTGATGTGGGGCAGGGTGGCGAAGTCTGCGTGTTCTTGGCGTGCGGAGAAAGAAAGCGCGGTCGGATTTGTCGAGGCAGTTTTGTGGCACCGTTTCTGGTCATCTTCTACTGGCAAGAGGAAGGGCGCGGCCTGATCCAGTGCTGCCTGGTCCCGCGAGATGCTGTGCCAACGGCTGAACATCGACTGCTACGGGTCCTGTTGCGTCATCCGCTATAATTCCCCTTTTTCGTGCTTGCGTGATGTCAGTTGCCATGTCTTCAGTTCTCCAGCTTCGCGGCCCCAGGGCCCTGTCGGATTTTCGTCTGCAACGTGTGCGGAAGCGCCTTGAAGACGAAGGGGTCATGGTGTCGGCGTTATATGCCTGGTTTGATCACTACGTGGCACTCTCACGTCCCTTGTCGGAAGGAGAGAAAGCCCGCCTGGACGCCATTCTTTCATATGGCGAGCCAGCGCTTCCTTTTCCGGATGCCACCAGGCAGGTCATTGTGGTTCCCAGGCTGGGTACCTTGTCCCCGTGGTCCACAAAGGCCACCAGCATAGTGCATCAGTGCGGTCTGGAGGGAGTGCTTCGCGTGGAACGAGGAGTGACCTACCAGATCCGGTGCCAGCAAGGAACTTCACCGGTATCCTGGGAGGCAGCAATCATGGCCACGTTGCATGATCCCATGACGGAATCTATTCTCCAGGATCATGAAGAGGCTTGCCGGAAACTCTTCTTACCCGGAGCCCCACAGTCCCTGGCGCGGGTGGATATCCTGGCGGGTGGCCTGCAGGCATTGGAGGAGGCGAACAGAACCCTGGGTTTGGCCCTTGCTCTGGACGAAATGCAGTATCTGCTGCAGGTGTTCAACGACCTTCAACGCAATCCAACGGATGCTGAATTGCTCATGTTCGCCCAGGCCAATTCAGAACATTGTCGCCACAAGATCTTTAATGCCAGTTGGACCATTGATGGACAACCGCAAGAACACACCCTGTTCCAGATGGTGAGGACCACTCATCAGACGCATCCGGGCGGAACTGTCGTGGCTTATTCCGATAATGCTGCTGTTCTGGAAGGTGGCATGACTCGTCGGTTTTTTCCCGATCCAGCAACAGGTGAATATCGGGAAGAAGATCGGCTGGTCCATTTTCTGGCCAAAGTGGAAACTCATAACCACCCTACGGCCATCGCTCCTTTTCCAGGAGCGGCTACGGGCAGTGGAGGTGAAATACGAGATGAGGGTGCAACGGGTATCGGCGCAAAACCC
>JAJZEL010000083.1 GCA_021828575.1 Pseudomonadota bacterium | reverse complement strand
TGGTGGTGGGTGATCAGGCATTTTCCCTGACCACCTTGCCATCGCAATCCACCCCTGGGCAGCTGGATGTGGCTTACCAGACCGGAAACACGACAGTCAGGCTACCTACCAATGCCATTCAGGGAGGCAATCTGGGTGGCCTGATTGCCTTCAGGGACCAGACGCTGATTCCCACCCAGAACACGTTGGGACAAATTGCCATAGGCCTGGGCACCACAGTCAATGCACAGCAATCCCTTGGACAGGACCTGAATGGCGCGCTGGGGACGGCTTTCTTCAATGTGCCTTCTCCAGTGGTGACAGCCAATTCGCAGAATACGGGTTCAGCTGCCGTCAGTACCAGCATCACCAGTGTGTCTGCGTTGACAGGCAGCAACTATACCCTGTCTTACAATGGCACCCAGTACAGCCTGACACGCCTGTCGGACAACAAGGTGACCACTAGCAGTACCTTGCCCATGAGCGTGGATGGCCTCAACATCAGCCTGACCTCCGGCACCATGAATGCCGGCGACAGCTTTCTCATCCAGCCCACCGTGAATGGGGCTCAGGGACTCAGCGTGGCGATCACCGATCCCAACAAGATTGCTGCTGCCGTCCCCGTTACGGCCGCAGCATCTTCCAGTAACACGGGGACGGCCACGGTCAACAATCCGTCGGTCAATACGCCACCGCCTCCCAATCCGAACCTGCAGGACACCGTCACCATCACGTTCAACAACCCGCCCAGCACTTTCAATGTGGTAGACACCACCACAGGGTCCACGTTGGCATCCAACGTGACTTATACCTCAGGGGGCAACATCAGCTACAACGGGTGGACCACCTCCATCAGCGGCACCCCGCTGACCAATGATGTGTTCACTATCAGCGCCAATGCCAATGCCACGCTGGATGGCAACAATGCACTGGCCATTGCCAATCTGCAAACCAGCAACACCATGACGGGCGGCACTTCCACCTTCGCGGGCGTTTATGCCAACCTAGTAGGACAGATTGGCGCGCAAACCAACCAGTTGCAGGTCACCAGCCAGGCACAGTCCAATCTCGTCAATCAGACGGTACAGGCCCAGCAATCCGTTTCGGGGGTCAATCTGAACGAAGAAGCCGCAAACCTGATCATGTACCAGCAGGCTTACCAGGCGGCAGGCAAGGCCATCCAGACGGCCAACACCATGTTCTCCACCGTACTGAGTCTGCTCAATTAGGAGAAGGCGTCATGCTTCGCATCAGCACCAACACCATCTATGACACCAACACCAATTCCATGAACCAGTTGCAGAGCAATCTACTGAATACGCAACTGCATGTTTCTTCCGGTTTGAGTGTCATGACACCCTCAGATAATCCTGCGGCCGCAGCCCAAGTCATCAACGTGACCCAGTCCAATGGAGTCAACTCGCAATACGCCACCAATCTCAACGCAGCCAATACGTCACTGACTACCAGTGAAAGTGTTCTCCAGAACGTCACAACACTGATTCAGAACGTACAGTCCGAAGTGGTTTCTGCAGGGAATGCGGCGCTGAACAATTCGGATCGCCAGTCCATGGCCACGAATCTCCAGTCCCAGTTGAGCCAGCTCATTTCCCTGGCCAACAGCCAGGATGGAAATGGCAATTACATGTTTTCCGGAACATCCGGAAATACTCAACCTTTTGCGATCACACCGACGGGCGTCCAGTACCAGGGCAATGACCAGCAGCAATTCATCCAGGTGGCCAGCAACCAGCAGATGCCGGTGAATGCCACAGGCTCCCAGCTGTTCATGCAAGTCAAGAACGGGAATGGTTATTTTGTCACCAGCGCAGGCAGTGCCAATACGGGAAGCGGGGTCATCAGTTCCGGCAACCTGGGCACGCCGCCCCCCACGGCTTCCCAGGCCAGCAACAGCTATACCATTACCTTTTCTTCTTCGGCCAGCGGGTTAACCTATACGGTAACGGGCACGGATGCCACCGGAACCGCTCTTCCGGCAACCAGTCTGCCCCCGGCCAACCAACCCTTCGTAACAGGACAAACCATCAGTTTCAATGGCATCCAATTCAACATCCAGGGAACACCCGCCAGCGGCGACACTTTCAGTGTAGCCCCCAGTACGAATGTGTCGATTTTTCAAACCATGCAAAATCTCATCAATGCATTGAATACCCCGGTCACTCCTGGAGACACCGCTTCGTCAACGGCCTTGAACCAGACCATCGGTACATCGCTTGGCAACCTCAATCAGGCGCTGAACCAGGTGATCAATGCACGGGCCACCATTGGTTCCAATCTCAGCAGCATCACCACCCTGCAGGCCATGAACAGCTCACTGGGTGTGCAATACCAGTCGACGATTGCCCAATTGCAAGACCTGAATTACACACAGGCCATCACTCAGCTCACGCAACAACAGCAGAGTCTTCAGGCAGCCATGAAGTCATTCCAGATGGTATCTGGACTGTCATTGTTCAATTACATGTAAGATTCACAGCCCAAGGAGAAGTCATGATCATCAACCCATTATCTGCCGCCAGCGCTCTGAACCCGCTCAACTACCTCAACAACAGCCAGCAAACCAATGGAGCCGGCAATAACGGGGATGGTGACGGAAGCAAGGTCGGCGGTGCAGGAGGAGGGTTCGCCGCCGCTCTGGCCCAGACGTTTGCACAACTTGGAATCACGCTGCCCAACTCACTGAGCAGTACGTCGTCTTCCTCTTCTTCGTCCGTGAGCAGCTCCAGCAACAGTTCCGGCAGCAGCTCCTCAACTTCAGGAACCAGTGCCTCGAGCAACAGCCCACAGGCTGCATTGGGCGCATTCCTGCAAAGTCTCATTGCTGCACTTCAGGCCCAGACCAATGGAACCTCTGCCAATGGCAACAACTCCTCCAGCGAACTGGCTGGCGTGGGACGGCATCATCATGGGGGAGGCGGTGTCAACAAGATCGAGTCTGCCCTGCAAAACCTCATCCAGCAATTAAGCTCCAGCAGCTCTTCTTCCACTACCGGATCGGGTACCACCAGCAGCTCTACAGTAGGCTCCACCACAGGCACGAGTTCCACTGGCAGCGTAGATGCCAACCTGCAGACCAGTTTCCAGAACCTGCTGACAACTACCGGTGCCACGGGCAACCAGGCCAACCTGTCCAGTTTCCTGCAGGCCCTGTCCCAAAACCTTCAGTCCAGCGCCAGCCCTGCCACAGGTGGACTGTTCAGCACCATTGCCTAGGGCCCAAACTGTTGCTGAATCACTTGCAACGCAACGGCCGCGCCTCCCTGGAAATAATGTCCCACCAGGGGGGCCATGTAGAGCAGCGATAGCAGGGTGATCACGAACCCGGCGGCCAGGGTGACTGGAAACCCCACGGCAAACAGGTTGAGCTGCGGCGCGCTCCGCGTGAGGATGCCCAGTACCAGGTTGGCCATCATCAGGGCAGCCAGCATGGGCAGGGAAATCTGAAGGGTTTCGGCAAACAGGCTACCAACCAGCAAAATCACTTCCTGCAGATTTTGCTGAGGCATCCATGCCCCCCCCACAGGAAGCATCTGAAAACTGTCCGACAGGGCATTGATCATAAGCAACGGCCCATCCACCGACAGGTAAATCAGCGAAATCAGGACCCCGAAAAACTGGGATAGAACCGGCTGAAAAGCCGCATTTTGTGGGTCATAGAAACTGGCAAAACCCAATCCCATCTGCAGACCCGTGATTTCCCCCGCCATTTCCACTGCAGCAAAAACCAGCCGAACCCCAAACCCCATGAGGAGGCCTATGAGCATTTGCTGGAAAATGAGCCAAACACCCTGAGCCGAGATGGGGTCGATGGCGGTTTTGAAATGAATGGAAGGTTCCACGAGGATCGTGATCAGGACACCAATGCCTATGCGGGTTTGTGGAGGCACTTCCGCATCCCCCAGCAAAGGAGTACTGGCCACCAGCGCCAACACCCGGACCAACGGAAACATGAAAGCCGTGACCCAGTCCATCCATTGAATGCTGCTCAACGTCAGCATGAGCGGTCACCTGTCATCCCACAAGCGTGGGAATACTGCTGAACAGACGCCGGATATAGTCCACCATCAGCCCCAGCATCCAGGGTCCTGAAATCACCATGACAATCACCATGGCCACCAATTTTGGAATGAAGGAGAGTGTCATTTCATTGATTTGGGTGGCTGCCTGAAAAATGCTGACGATCAGCCCCACGCCAAGGGCCGTGACCAGAAGCGGGGCTGACACCATGAGGGTCAGCTCCAGGGCCTGTCGTCCCAGCGTCATGATGCTTTCCGGTGTCATGTGTAAAAACTCTGCACCAGCGAACCCACCAGCAGGTTCCATCCATCGGCCAGCACAAACAGCATCAGCTTGAAAGGCAATGACACCACGGAAGGAGATACCATCATCATCCCCATGGACATCAGGACGCTAGCCACCACCATATCGATGATCAGGAAGGGAATGAAAATGACGAAACCGATCTGAAAACCCGTCTTGAGTTCGCTGGTAACGTAAGCCGGTACCAATATCCTCAGGGGCACCTGATCAGGGCCCTGAGGGGCGGGCGTATTGGAAATCTTGAGGAACAGTGCCAGATCTGCCTGCCTCGTCTGACGCAACATGAATGTCTTGAGAGGCACACTGCCCTTGTCCAGAGCCTGATCAAAGGTCAGCTTGCCGTCATTGTAGGGTTGCCAGGCTTCCGTATAGATTTTGTCCAGCACAGGAGACATGACAAACAGCGTCAGGAAGAGAGCAAGACCGATAAGCACCTGATTGGAAGGAGAAGACTGTGTTCCCAATGCAGACCGCAGCAGGGAAAGCACAATGATAATGCGGGTAAAACCGGTCATCAGCAACAGGACGGACGGCAGGAAAGAAAGTGAGGTCAGTACCAGCAGCGATTGCAGGCTGAGGGAATACACCTGCCCTCCGCCAGGAGCAGGTGTACTGGTAAAACCGGCAATGTCAGGAGACAGGGCCCATGCCGAAGGACCCAGCACCATCAAAAACAACAGAACCGCCAGTCTTTTCATGACGAGTTCAGGAAGCATGCCCTTCCCTCTCCTGGCAAGGCAATGTCTGCAAGGCATTGACCCGGCCCGGAGCCACTCCCAATACGATCCAGCTGCCCTGGAATTCCACGACTACCACTCGCTCACGCTGTCCCACGGCCAGACTGCTGATGAGCTTCAACTGGGGTCCCTGCCCCTGCCTGGGCAGCCGGGTGCGTTTCATCAGCCAAGCAGCCAGCATGACCAAGGCCAGTACCAGTACCAGGCTAAATATCACCTGAAATACACTGCCAGGTCCCAGAACAGAGGGGGGTGTGAAAGTAGCCGCATGGACCGCGTCTGCACCAAACGATCGTGTACTGAACAGGAGAGTGATACCCCAGAAGAGGGTGTGATGTCTCATGGAGTCAACGGCTCAACCTGCGCATGCGTTCCGACGGCGTGATGATGTCAGTCAGACGAATACCGAATTTTTCGTTGACCACCACCACTTCCCCTTGAGCAATCAGGAATCCGTTGATCAGGACATCCAGGGGCTCCCCAGCCATTCCCGACAACTCCACCACGGATCCTTGAGCCAGTTGCAGCAGGTTCTTGATGGGCATCTTGGCACGCCCCAGTTCCACTGTGAGCTGAACCGGTATGTCCATAATGAGGTCCAGATCGCTGCCTCCTCCTGCCCCCTCTGGCGCAGAAGTCCCAAATGTTTCAAAAACGTGGGGTTGTGGTGGAGCTTCTGTCGCCACATGGGCACCAGAACCCACGGCAGGTTCCGGATCCGTCACCCCGGCAGCCTGTTCAGCCAGGGCAGCTCCCCAGTCATCGGCACTGATCTCGTCGGATTCGTCTGCCATGATCATGACTCCTCTAGTGCGCTCAAGCGCGATGCGGATATGAGCCGCTCCACTTTCAGCGCATATTGGTTGTTGAAGACCCCGTACTTGCACTCCATGACAGGCACATTGTCCACCTTGGCAGGTATGCGTTCAGGAATGTCCAGGGGGATCACGTCGCCTGCCTTGAGATTCATCAGCTGGCTAACCGTCAATTGCGATTCGCCCAGAAAAGCCACCAGCTCGATGGTGGCCGACTGGACCTGTTTCGACAGCATTTGCAGCCAGCGCTTGTCCACGGCCAGATGATCGCCCTGCATGCTGCTATACAGCTGTTCGCGAATGGGTTCAATCATGGAGTAGGGCATGCACACGTGAAAAAAACCACCTATCCCGCTGAATTCCACTTCAAACGTGGTCAGCACCACCACCTCGTTTGGCGTGGCAATGTTGGCAAATTGTGGATTCATTTCCGAACGGACAAACTGGAACTCGATGGGATAAACGGATTCCCAGGATTTTCCATACGCCTCAAATGCAGCATCCAGCATTCTCTGGATAATGCGTGATTCCGTCTGAGTGAATTCACGTCCTTCTACCCGCGTATGAAAACGCCCGTCGCCACCGAACATGTTATCCACCACCAGAAAAATCAGGTTGGGATCAAAAACGAACAGGGCATTGCCACGCAGGGGCTTGGCCTGAATCAGGTTAATGTTGGCGGGAACCGGAAGGTTACGAATGAACTCGCTGAACTTCAGGATTTTGAGCTGGCCAATGGACACATCTGCCGTGCGACGCATCATGTTGAACAGGGAAATCCGGAACAGACGGGCAAACCGTTCATTGATGATTTCCATGGTGGGCATGCGCCCACGCACAATGCGTTCCTGCTTTCCCAGATTGTAGGAACGCACGTCATCTGCATGCTCTTCATGCGCTTCATCCTCTTCGGGCTCGCCTGTCACGCCCCTCAGCAGGGAATCGACTTCATCCTGAGAAAGAAATTCGCCTGGCATGATCCGGGTTCACTGGATGATAAAGGAAGAAAACAGCACTCCGGCCACTCCATTCTTGTCTTCCGGCTCCGGTACCGGTGCAACGGGCGGCGGAGCAGACGCGACGGGTGGGGGAGGTGGCGGATTCTGTACGGCTACCGTGTTTGCCAGCGAATTCACGCTGACAGGCTGTTGTGGCAATGCTGATGGTACCGCGGCCACAGGAGGAACGATGGAAGGGGGCTGCACGGCCATGGGTTTGGAACTCTTGTGGGGGATGCCCAGTACCCCGTCTACCGAGCTGATGATGTCGCCCGCCAGTTGCACCTTGCCTGTAATGGTGGAAAGTTCGGAAGCCCGCTTGCTGGACAGAAGCAGTAAAAGGGCATTACGGATTTCCGGCATGGCATTCTTGATCTTCTCCTCCAGTTCCGGCTTGTAAATTTTCAGCGAAAGCCCCACCTGCAAAACGTGATCATCCGGATCTTTCTGGAGATTCACCGTGAATGTGTCCAGTGGTACAAAAACAGGGTTCAACACCTCTTCCACGGGCTTCTTGTCGGTTTTCCCTTTCAGGAAATACCAAGCGGCTCCCCCTCCCGCTCCCAGCAACAACACCAGGATGACGGCCAGTATCAGGATTTTCTTCTTCTTGGGCTTTCCACCAGCGTCCGGTGCGGGTGCCTCATTTTTTGCGGTGTCTGCTTTTGCCATCGGTTTGTCCGTATCCTGTCACATCAAACATCATCAAGCGAAGGTATCCACCAGTCCACTGGAAGTCATTACCCTTCCCGTCACCGTGGGCACTGCCCCACTTGCCGGAGTGCTGGCCACACCGGAAGACGCAGAACCCAGGGAACTGGCGGGGGTCTGCTGAAAAAACTGGCGCGCAGCCCCGCCCCCTGCCCCCTGCTGACTCTGGTCACTCACGGAGGCATTACCCAGCATGATGCCATTTTCTGCAAACATTTCCTTCAACCGGGGCAATGCGTGATTGACCGCTTCGCGCACAGCCTCATGCGGAGAGGTGAAAAGCGCCGTGGCCTGTCCGCCACTCACGTGAAGCACCACATTCAGCGGGCCCAGATCCGGGGGGTTCAATTGTATTTCAGCACTGTTTTGCCCTGTTCCGGAAACCATCCAGGTGATTTTCTGACTCAGGTCCTGACTCCATGCGGACGTGGTGCCCACCTGAGTAGCCACTGACAATTGTTGTGCGGCTACCGGGGTTTGGGCAAGGGCGGGGCCGGCCACCATGGCTTGGGAAAGGGCCGAAGCATCCAATGGTTTCTGAATCGCCGTCTGTGATGCATCAGTCAATGGAGAAATGGTCGATGCAACGGCAGCAGACAGCCCTGGCTGTGGGATCGTACCGGATGCTCCCCCTGTATGGGCCCATTGCGCTGCCATCTGAAGCACATTACCAAAGCCCCCCCCTGCAGCCGTCCCTGAACTGCCGGAATCGGCCGTTCCAGCCGTGACAGGCTGCCCTGCCTTTTCTGCAGGAACACCCGGGGCCAGGGATTGCAATCCTGCGGTCATGGCCTGCAGGGATGCGCTGGAGGCATGCGCCTGGATGGCACGCTGTTGCAATGGGACACCACTGGTCTGAACAGGAACCGCTGCCGGGCGCAAGGGCATCTGGGCCAACGGCAAGCCTAGGGCTGCAGCCGCCATAGCCCCTGATGGAGGCACAGCCGACGTTTTTGTGGATTTCTGGTTACTCTCCAGGGTTCCGGATACCAGCGGCAGCCCAGTCACAACAGCACCGGTCTGGGTCGGTGCCGTCGCGCTAGAAGGTGTCTGCGTTGCAGAAGAAGGGGAAGTGGACGATGAGGAAGCAGCAGGGGCTGACGACGATGAAGACGAAGCCTGGGATTCACCGCCACCAGCCGGTTTTGCAGGTTGTGCATTGGCCATTTGCTGCGCCAGCACGTTATTGAAAGTTCCCCCGTCCGAACCACCATTCGCTGCAGGGTCAGCCCCTCCCCCTTGAGACGCCGTGGCAGGAGCTGTCGCCTGAAGCAGTTGCGGAGAAATAGGTAATTGGGCCATGGTTTTTGCTCCTTGTAGATCGGA
>JAJZEL010000161.1 GCA_021828575.1 Pseudomonadota bacterium | reverse complement strand
GGTCCTCATCCTTTGCCCGCACTTCAAACAAGTCACCTACGAAACCACTGTCAGAACCACTCGACTTGGCCATTACACGTCCACCTCCACATCCAGACCATGCAGTTCCATCCACTCCCTTCGAGCTGCCGCTTCTCCCTTGCCCATCAGCCTGGTAAATGCCTGAGACACCTGCTGTCGCTCATCTTCCCGAAAACGCACGGGCAGCACCCGCCGGGTTTCAGGGTTCATGGTGGTTTCCCAGAGCTGATCCGGGTTCATTTCTCCCAACCCCTTGAAGCGGCCCACACTCCAATGTCCTTCCTTGACCCCTTCTTTCTTGAGCCTGTCCTCCAGAACCAGCAACTCATTTTCATCAAGGGCATAAAGCTTGCGTGCAGGACGTTTTCCATGAGGTGCCACGTCTATTCGAAACAGTGGCGGGGTTGCCACACAAATATGTCCTTTTTCCACCAGTAAAGGGAAATGAACATAAAACAGGGTCAACAACAGAACCTTGATATGACTCCCATCCACATCGGCATCCGACATGATGATGATGCGCCGGTACCTAAGACCGGACAAATCTGGTGCGCCATCATGGGCATGCGGGTCAACGCCAAGTGCCACGGCAATATCATGAATTTCAGTGTTGGCGAACAAGCGGTCACGATCCACCTCAAACGTGTTCAGCACTTTCCCCCTGAGGGGGAGAATGGCTTGGGCATGTTTGTTTCTTGCCAGCTTCGCCGAGCCCCCAGCTGAATCTCCTTCCACCAGAAACAGTTCTCTTTCCTCAAAGTCGTCAGATTCGCAATCCGTCAATTTCCCCGGAAGAACGGCTACCCCACTGCCCTTTTTCTTTTCTATTTTCTGCCCTGATTTCATTCTGGTCATGGCCTGTCGAATGACCAGTTCGGACAATTTTTTCGCCCAGTCTGCATGCTGATTCAACCAAAATTCAACCGGGTCTCTCACCATTCCTGCAACTAGCTTGAAAGCGTCCCTGCTGGTCAACTTCTCTTTCGTTTGCCCTTGAAACTGGGGATCCAGAACCCTGACGGAAAGCACATACTGCAGCCTGGAGCACACATCTTCCATTTGCAACCGGACACCTCTCGGAAGCAACGCATGATGCTCAATAAATGATTTGACTGCTTCAAACACCCCGCTTCTAAGACCCGAGTCATGCGTTCCACCCCCTGTGGTCGGAATCAGGTTGACAAAGGATTCGCCTTGTACAGGACCTTCTTCAAACCACGACAGGACCCAGGCTGCACCCTCTCCTTCTGCGAATCCTTCGTTGTCGCTGGCAATTTCCACGTAACGCGCACTGGAAAACAGGGGAATGACAGATTCCCTTCCATCCGTCATTTCTTCAAGATAGCTTTTAAGGCCTTCCGGGTAGCTCCATTTTTTTTCAGAAAATCCGCTCGCCTGCTCAAACCGCATGACAACCTGTATACCGGGAAGAAGCACGGCTTTGGAACGAAGAATTCTTTCCAGTTCAGTCATGGAAACGTGCGGGGAGTCAAAATAACGCGGGTTTGGCCACACCCTTACCCAGGTACCTGTTTCATTGGCAGGACAGGACTCCCGTGCTGAAAGTCGTGAAACGACCTCTCCGTTGGAAAAAGTCAGCTGATGAATTTTTCCTTCCCGCTTGACCTTGACTTCAAGTCGCTCTGATAGGGCGTTGGTTACAGAAACGCCCACCCCGTGCAGCCCACCGGAAAACGAATATGCGCCTTGCCCGCTTTTTTTATCAAATTTCCCGCCCGCATGAAGGCGCGTGAACACCAGCTGAACCGTGGGCTCCTTTTCTTCCGGGTGCAGGCCAACGGGAATGCCCCGCCCATCATCTTCCACACTAATGGATCCATCAGCATGCATGGTGACCTGTATGGTGGAGGCATACCCAGCCAGTGCTTCATCAGCTGCGTTGTCAATCACTTCCTGGACAATGTGGGTAGGATCCTGCGTCCTGGTGTACATCCCAGGTCTTTCACGAACAGGCTCCAACCCTTTAAGCACCCTGATGCTGGATTCAACGTATTGATTAGCAGTTTTTTTTGCCAAGAATAAATCCTTAAAAGACGAATAGCCCGGTTCACATTAAAATGGCGCGCAAGTCCTGAATCATTGCGTATACCCATGGCACAACTTTTTGACATCATCATTATCGGATGCGGCTTCTCAGGCCTGGCCATGGGATTACAGCTGCAGCGTGCCGGAGATTATCAGTTTTTGATACTGGAAAAAAGTGAGCGCCCAGGGGGAACCTGGCGAGACAATCACTACCCTGGTTGCGAATGCGATGTTCCGTCCCATCTTTACTCGCTGTCAGGACACCCAAAAGACGACTGGGAGTGCGTTTATGCAGGGTATCAGGAAATTCTGACCTATTTCGATGAAAAATGCGACCAACTCGCTCAACAGATACGGGTTTCGGCAAAAGTGCAGGAAGCCCGCTTTAACCTGGAGGAAAATGACTGGCAAATCACTCTGGACTCAGGGGAAGTCCTGCGTTCCCGATATCTGGTGGCCAGCCCAGGGCCGCTTAACCTGCCCCACATTCCTGATATTCCGGGCCTTGACTCATTCACTGGCAAATGGTTTCACAGCATGGACTGGCCAGATCAATTCGAATTGGCAGGTAAACGGGTGACTGTCATCGGTACTGGGGCCTCCGCCATTCAGATTGTTCCCGCCATCAGCACTCAGGTATCTGAACTGACGATTGTTCAACGCAGTGCGCCCTGGGTGATCAAAAAGGGGAATCGTCGATACTCTCATCTCGAAAAGTGGTGTTTCAAAAACATTCCGGGATGGCGATCCATCTATCGTTCTTTTCTCTACATTGCTCAGGAAACGCGTGGTTTGGCTTTCCTGTCCCCAATGTTGATGGGTCTGGCTGAACTATTGGCAAAACGATCCCTGAACCGCCAGATACGGGACACAGAGCTGAAAAACGCCCTGACCCCCGACTATCGCATGGGCTGCAAACGAATCATGCTGTCAGACGACTATCTGTCCACCTTGCAACTCAATCATGTCAAGCTGATTTCGTCCTCCGTCTCCGGAATAACCCCCACTGGATTCCTCACAGAAGATGGTCATGAACATGATGCGGAATGCCTCATTTTTGCTACAGGTTTCCATCATCAGGAACGCTGGCATGCCTTGCCACTCTACGGCAGGCACGGGGTCGCCCTCACCGATCACTGGAAACGCCGACAGGGTGCCTATCTTGGCACCATGGTGGATGATTTCCCCAATCTTTTTTTGATGCTTGGACCCAATACGGGACTAGGTCACAATTCCATCCTTTTCATGGCAGAAGCCCAAGTGCACTGGATCGTTCAAGCCATCCATCATGCCCGTCGTCAACTGGGCAACTACCTTTGCCTGTCCCTTAATGCGGCGGATGAGTTCAGTCGGGAAATGCAATCCCGTGCAAGCCATACTGTCTGGGCTACCGGCTGCAAAAGCTGGTATCTGAATGAAGAGGGACATAATACGGCCCTGTGGCCAGGCCTCTCTCTTGAATTCTGGTGGCGTACTCGCAGATTTAATCCTGCTCATTTTGAATCTTCACCATGCGTCCCTTCCTGAAACAACTGTTGCTAGGACTGGGGTTACTTGTCATCACCCATTTTTTGCCGGCTGTAGAATTTAGCCGGCCCGCAAAAATGGGGCCTGATGGCTTTCTGAACCGTTATGATCACAATGAACAACTGCCCGGCGGTTTCCTGTTATGGCAAATGGAACAATGGTGGTACGACCTGCCAAAACCGCCCGGAGAACCGCCGGCCAACGTTCCGCCTGACCTGAATTTCATTCATCACCCGGGGCTGAAAACAGCCGTGACCTGGATCGGACATTCCAGTGTGCTGCTTCAACTGGATGGACTCAACATACTGACTGATCCGATTTTTTCGGACTACGCAAGTCCTACGCCTCCTTTCGGTCCCAAGCGTTTTCAGCCTCCCGGCTTGACCATGGAAGAACTGCCTCATATCGACGTGGTCCTGATTTCACACAACCACTATGACCACATGGATGAACCCAGTTTGATCGCATTGTCCCAACAACCTGGTGGCCCGCCTCTTTTTCTTGTCCCGCTCGGGAATCTTGCCTGGTTTCGCTCGCATATTCCTGACCTCATCTACGAAGGTTCGAGACAAAATGTCTTTGAGCTGGACTGGGACGATCAGCATACGGTCCATGGGTCCACGGGAGATGTTGTTTTTCACTTTGACGCCGTCCAACACTGGTCAGAGCGAAGTCTATGGGACCGCAATGCCACCCTTTGGGGGAGCTGGGCGGTCATTCATCCCAAATTTCGTTTCTGGTTTTCGGGCGACTTGGGTTATTCAAAAGACGCGATGGACATCGGGAAAAAATACGGCGGATTTGATTTTGCAGCCATTGCCATTGGCGCCTACGAGCCCCGATGGTTCATGAAGGAGTACCATGTGAACCCTACAGAGGCTGTCCAGGTCATGCTGGATGTAAAAGCCAAACAGGCCATGGGCGTTCATTGGGGAACATTTCCATTAAGTGATGAATCGCTGGATCAGCCGCCGAAAGACCTGAAGGATGCCCTGAAAGACAAACACCTACCGCCTGACATTTTTTTTGTTTTGCATCAAGGAGAAACCAGAAAGCTTGATTAAACCCGAATTCCGCCCTGCTTGAACAATCTGGCCATTATCTTCTAGAATTACGCAGCCATCCACTGGAGAAATCATGAAGTTCAAACTGATCACCCGCGTTTTTATTAGTCTGGCCCTCGCTTTGGGCTTTCTGTTTTCAACCACTCATGCCCAGGCAGAACTGGTCAGCACGCCCCAAGTGGTGGCGCAACCTGCCAGCGTTGTCCAGGATCGAGCCCTGATCCAAGCTTTCGTAGCCCGGCAGGATGTGCAAAAACAACTGGAATCATTGGGGTTGAGCCACGTTATCACCGCTGAACGGGTAGCGCTTCTCAGCGATTCCGAAGCACGGGAACTGGCGCGAAAGATCCGCGAAATGCCGGCTGGCGGGAATCTTTCCAACCTTTCCAGCAGTGACATTATCATTATCCTGCTGGTCCTGATCGTCCTGATCCTTGTACTCTGATTTTCCTCCGGGAAAGTACTTCCCCCAATTCATCAGATGTCTTGCCGCGGCCATGGCCGCGGCATTCCTCGCGGGCTGTGCCCACCAACCCGTCGATAGCCCATCACCCTCTCTGACCGAGCCTGACAAGTTCGCATCATTGCCTGAAACCAGCGAACTGACCCGGGTTCCATTTTTTCCCCAGGAAACAGATCAGTGTGGACCGGCTGCACTGGCCATGGTCCTCACCTATGAAGGCATGCCCGAATTGCCGTCACAACTGACTCCACAAGTGTATACACCAGCGCTCAAGGGGTCCCTGGAACTGGATCTCATTGGCGCCATCCGAAAGGCAGGCATGATCCCTTACCGTCCGCCCGGCCACTTGTATGCACTACTGCAGGAAGTCGCCTCGGGACACCCTGTGGTCCTACTGCAGGATGTGGGGGACTGGTCAACCCAATGGCACTACGCTGTACTGGTGGGATATCACCTGAGACATCAGGAACTGATCCTGCGCTCAGGAAGCCACCAGCATCTGGTGATCTCGTTTGATGCATTTGAGCGCTCCTGGAAAACGGGTGGACACTGGGCACTTCTGGCTATCCCCCCCGAAGTCATTCCGGTTTCCACCGATGAAGAAAATTACCTGCCCCAACTGGCCGAGACCGAACAGGTGCGTCCGGACATCGCCCGGACGGCTTATCTGGCCGCATTGAACCCATGGCCTCACAGCCTTGCAGCTCAAATGGGGTTGGGTAATCTGGCTTTTGCCAACCATGATTACAACAACGCTGCCCTCTGGTTTGAACGGGCTGCTGCTGACCACCCGGAATCGGGAGATGCTTACAATAACCTGGCTGAAACCCTGATAAAGCTGCAACAATGGGAACCTGCAAGAGTGGCCATCAACAAGGCACTGGGGCTGGGCGGAGAACATGAGCCGATATACCAGTCCACCTGGAAGGAATGGAAAAATGAGCATCCGGGTGAAAAATGACCCGGGGGGTCTTCACGTGCCCCATTCTCAGTTATGCCGGATTGCATCCGCCAGTGTCCTGCTTTTTTCGCTGATCTTTCTGAACCAGAAAATGGCCCGTGCTGAAGACGTCACTGTGGCCGTGGCTGCCAATTTCTCGGCTGCCATGAAGGAAATTGCCGCTCGGTTCGAAAGTGACACTCGTGACCACCTGATCATCTCTTATGGAGCAACGGGGCAGTTCCGTGCACAAATCATGAATGGTGCGCCCTATGCTGTATTTCTGACAGCCGATGATGTCACCGGAAAACAGCTTGCCGATGATGGACTGGCAGTGCCTGACAGCCGATTTGTGTACGCAACGGGAGCCCTGGTCCTGTGGAGTCCTGATCCTTTGATCGCAGGTTCACTTGAAACCCTTCTTGAACAAGGTTCGTTCAAACACATTGCCATGGCAAATCCTGCTCTGGCACCCTATGGCGCAGCAGCACGTGAAACTCTGGAAAATCTTGGCCTGTGGAATCACCTGCAAGACAAAATCCTGTATGGAGAAAACATATCCCAGGCATATTCCATGGTCGTGGGGGGAGGTGCCCATCTGGGATTTGTGGCGAAATCACAAGTCATGCGCCATGGACACTGGTTGCCAGGCTCGGTATGGGTGGTTCCCCCCAGTCTGTACAAACCGTTAAATCAGGAAGCTATTCTGCTACTTAAAGGCCAAAACAGCAAAGCAGCCCACGCACTCATGGCCTACCTAAAAAGTGAAAAATCACGCAGTATCGTGAAAGCCTATGGATATGTTCCTTGATGCCCAGCCTTGATGACTGGTCCTCACTTCTTCTTTCCCTGAAACTCGGGTGCACTGTCACATTTGTCCTGATTCTGATATCCCCGCCACTTTCATGGTGGTTGGCGCATTCCCATTCAAGGTTGAAGCCACTGATTTCTGCCGTCACTGCCCTGCCACTCGTTCTACCGCCCACTATCCTGGGCTTTTATTTTCTTCTCCTGACAGGTCCCAATGGCACAGTGGGCCATTTAACCCTTGCATTAGGCTTGGGAACCCTGCCTTTCACATTCCCGGGGTTGGTCGTGGCTTCCGTATTCTATTCATTACCTTTTGTTGTCCAACCACTTACCAACGTTTTTGAACGTGTTGGACATTGGCCTCTGGAAGTGGGGGCCACACTTCGCGCCAGCCCCTTGAAGGCATTTTTCACCATTGTGATCCCCATGACCGTTCCTGACCTGATGGCAGCCAGTCTTCTGGGATTTGCCCATACCCTGGGAGAATTCGGGGTCGTACTCATGATGGGCGGTAATATTCCCGGAGAAACGCGCGTGGCCTCCATCCAGATATACAACCATGTGGAAGCCCTGGAATACGGCCAAGCCCATTGGCTTTCCGGTACCCTGTTGACGCTATCACTGATACTTCTTGTTCTGGTTCAAAAGTATGGACTCTCCAGAAAACGTATCTGACAACATCTCAGGACACTTGCAGGTCCAATTTTCGGGATTTTCCCTTCAGGTTGATCTCGACTTTCCCGGCTCTGGCATCACGGTGGTTCTCGGTGCGTCCGGAGCGGGAAAAACTACACTATTGAGGTGTATCGCTGGCCTGGAAAAAAATGTCCGGGGATTCCTCAGGGTAAAACACGATGTCTGGCTCGATGACACGAATGGAATCCTAAAGCCCCCCCATTCAAGATCCCTCGGATATGTTTTCCAAGATGCTCGTCTGTTCACTCACCTGAACGTTCAGGGTAATCTGAAGTACGCTGTGAAAAGAAGCAGTAAGTCTCTGGGAGACACAACCTTTGAAACCATCATCGAGGCCTGTGGCATTGTATCCCTTCTGAAACGTTCATCCCTGGACTTGTCAGGAGGGGAAAAACAGCGTGTTGCCCTGGCAAGGGCCTTACTGACTGCACCGGATATTTTGCTCATGGACGAACCACTGGCTTCCCTCGACCTAGAGTCCCGTCAGGATCTTCTGAGCAGCATGGAAAAACTCCAGAACCAATGGAAGGTACCCATGATTTATGTGACCCATTCCATCAATGAAGCTGCCCGACTGGCAGATCACCTGCTCTTCATGAGTCAGGGAAAAACCATGGCACAGGGCTCTCCTTCCGAACTGCTATCCAGCCAGGAACTGATGCAATTGAATTCTGGCGGCCCCGGGGTTTTCATACGTTGCAAGGTACTTGCGCAAGATCGGGCAAATGGCCTGACACAAGTGGAAGCCTACGGTCAGGCACTGACCCTGCCGTTACAAACCACCTTCCTCAACCAGGAAGTGCGGCTGCACATTGCCGCTCGCGATGTGAGCCTTGCACTCGATCCCCCAAACCGTACCAGCATTCTCAATGTGATTCCTGTTTCCATTACCCGGATGACTGAGCACTCGCCTGGACAGGTTCTGGTACAACTGGAAAGCCACGACATGCAGTTGCTCTCGCTAGTGACAACCCTGTCAACCAGGCAGCTCCACCTTGAAGCAGGCATGCCGCTTTACGCCCTGATCAAAGGAATGGCGCTGACGCCATGAGGTGGAGGTGGACAACAGCAGGGGACTGAACTAATGGTGTGGAGGCGGGGGTCGGAATCGAACCGGCGTAGACGGCTTTGCAGGCCGCTGCATGACCACTCTGCCACCCCGCCAAGGGCGTTTAGGATATCTGCGATGAATGAAAACGCGTTGGAGCGGGAGACGAGTCTCGAACTCGCGACCTCAACCTTGGCAAGGTTGCGCTCTACCAACTGAGCTACTCCCGCACAGAGCCTCGCATTTTAACGTGACATGACAACACCGTCAAACAATATCTCTTGAAAATCTCATTTAGATC
>JAJZEL010000130.1 GCA_021828575.1 Pseudomonadota bacterium | reverse complement strand
ATAGACCGACCCCACCGACCACCAGTGCCTTGGCAACGCTTTTACCCAATTCCACGAGCCCGTGCATGGAAAACATCCGGCCCAACCCGGTAACAGGATTCAATCTCGAGAAATCCGGCTGAAGGGGTTTCATGCTGAACAGCCATCCATTCAGCAACAAGGGCGAAAAGACCGCCACCACCAGCAGCAGGAGCAGCAAAGGGGCAAAGGCCAGCAAGACTTCCAGGGAAAAATGGGAAAGGCGTGGCAAGAGCTGCTCGGACTGGAAAGCGGTATCCGCTTTCCAGGTCAAGCCTTCCCGAAGCAGATTGACCAAGGTTCCCGCCAGGTGCGTACCCATCATCCATAGCCCGCCCCCCCCCACCATCAACACTGCAAAAGTGGACAACTCGCGTGAACGAGCCACCACCCCTTCTTCGCGCGCCTGGTCCAGGCGCCGTTGCGAGGGCTGTTCCGTTTTATCAAGATCGCTTTCTTCACCCATACATGTAAAAGGTTTTCCACAAGTTTCCTCATTATCCAAACCTTCACTGAAGCTCCATCCAAGAATTAGGACCTGCTTTTGGATGCATTTCGCCCCCAAGAGAAGGGAGCCCTCCCTTTAAAATTTTTTAAAAATTTTTGAAAAAAGCCCTAAAGTTTTTTTCAGGGGTGCCGATAAGACAAACAAGACACGAAAATTAATTTTTGATTTTCGTTTAAAAATTGGCATAACCCGTTGTTTTTTTGGTAGTTTACCAGAAAAGATACGGGTGTCTTCGCTTTTCATGTAGGGAAAATCCTACATGAAAATATTGGTTCGTCTGATTCATCTTCAATTTCCCCCTACCGCACAATGGGTCCAAGGACGTCGTGTCCGTTTGGAAACCAGGGAGAAACCCATGACCAGCGATCAACTGCATGAAGAAATCAGGGAAACAAACCTGTCGTATCTGCTGCTCGCCCAGAACATGATCAACCACGACATGGCCAGCGCCCTGTTTCGCCTCGGCATCAACGAGGAAATGGCTGACCTGATCGCAGGACTCTCACCTGCCCAACTCATGAAAATGGCTGCTTCCAGCATGCTGCTCTGCCAGTTTCGCATGAGCGAAAACATCCTGTTCCACATGATTACTGACTACACCCAGGATCGCCTCATGGCGCAGCCTCACGCCGCCATCTTGATGGCTGGCCAGGCCACGGAAAAACTGGCAGCCTGAGGGAGATACCCGCCATGAAAGGTGAAAAAGCGCGAAAAAGCGTCCTGGGTGAAGCGCGCCAAACCCAGTTGGCCGCAGAACTGATTCTTCTGGGAGCCCGCCTGCAATTGCTGCAGGAAGAAACCACGCTTAGCCGGGAACGGCTGCTGAAACTTTACAAGGAAGTCACGGGACACTCTCCATCGAAGGGGATGCTGCCTTATTCCACTGACTGGTTCATGAGCTGGCAGCCCAACATCCATTCTTCGCTGTTTCTGGGTATTCGCCAGTTCCTGCAGAAAAATGCCTCCCTGACAGGGCTCGAGCTTCTTGTCAAAAGCTACCGGCTATACCGGGAACAAGCCGGCATCGGTGGCGAGGAACCCGTACTGAGCATCACCCGCGCCTGGTTCCTGGTGCGCTTCATGGATGCCGACATGCTGCAACTGACCCCCTGCACCCGCTGCAACGGGCATTACGTTGTTCACAGCCATGAACTGCACGATGACTACGTTTGCGGCATCTGCCAGCCCCCTTCGCGCGCAGGTAAGGGTAAAAAAACCGGAAAATCCGCCCCGGAAGCCCGAGTCGCCGCCTGAAACATTGAAACAGATCAAGTTTTCCTAACACAAACCGCTATACTCTTTCTGGGAGAAACAAACTGACGCAGTCATAGGGAGAGTCGGTTCATGCTGGTCATCGTTGGGTATGTGGTCGTACTGGGGGCCGTATTCGGCGGTTTTGCCTTGGCAGGAGGCCATCTGGCCGCCCTTTTGCAGCCCATTGAATTGCTCATGATCGCCGGTGGTGCCTTCGGTGCTTTTTTTGTCGGTAACACCTCCAAAGCCGTCAAGGCCACCTTGAAAGCCTTTCCGACAGTTTTCAAGGGATCCAAGTACACCAAGGCCCTGTACATGGAATTGATGGCCCTGCTATACGAACTGCTGGGCAAGATCAGGAAGGAGGGGCTCATGTCCATTGAACGCGACGTGGACAGTCCCGGAGAAAGCCCCATCTTCTCCAAATACCCCAAAATCACAGCCGACCATCATGTCATTGAATTCATGACAGATTACTTGCGCATCATGGTTAGCGGAAATCTCAACGCCATGGAAATCGAAAACCTCATGGATGTGGAAATCGAGACTCATCACCACGAGGCCCTGGTACCTGCCCACGTGATCACCAAGATGGGGGAAGGTCTTCCGGCATTTGGCATCGTGGCTGCCGTGATGGGCGTGGTACACACCATGGAGTCCGTGGGCGCTCCTCCCTCCGAATTGGGCATGCTCATCGCCCACGCCCTGGTGGGCACATTCCTGGGGATTCTCCTGGCCTATGGTTTCATTGGACCTCTGGGCAACCTCATCGAACAAAAAGCTGAAGAATCCACAAAAATGTTCCAGACCATCAAGGTCACCCTGCTGGCCAACCTCAATGGCTATGCTCCGGCCATGGCGGTTGAATTTGGACGCAAGGCCCTGAACTCTACGGAACGCCCCGGTTTTACAGAGCTGGAAGAACACGTCAAGCAAAAACGCTGATTGGAGCGATCGGAAACCATGGCAACCGACGACAAGCGCCCAATCGTCATCAAGCGCATCAAAAAAGTAGCCGGCGGGCACCATGGCGGCGCTTGGAAAATCGCCTACGCCGACTTCGTGACAGCCATGATGGCTTTCTTTTTGCTCATGTGGTTACTGGGCTCCACGGCAAAAGGCGATTTGCAGGGCATAGAGGAGTACTTCAAGACGCCACTGAAAGTGGCTCTCGAGGGGGGCACCTCAAGTGGTGACAGTTCAAGCCTCATCAAGGGTGGTGGGCAGGATTTGACCAAAAGTCAGGGCCAGGTGAAAAAAGGGGAGAACCCTTCCGAAAAGAAAACAACAGTCAATCCCAAGCCCAGCCAGGAAGAGTTCGAACGCATGGAACGGGAAAAGGAACTCAAATCCCTTGAGTCCCTAAAGGCCAGCATTGAAAAGGCCATCGACGAAAATCCCCTGCTCAAGAAGTTCAAGAACCAGATTCTTCTGGACATCACCAGCGAAGGCCTGCGCATCCAGATCGTGGACGAAAAGAACCGGCCCATGTTCCAAATCGGCAGTGCAAAACTGGAACCCTATACCCGCGACATCCTGCACGAAATCGGCAAGATGCTGAACCAAGTTCCCAACAGGATCAGTCTGTCGGGCCACACGGATGCCCATCTCTACGCCGCGGAACAATCAGGGTATAATAATTGGGATTTGTCTGCGGACCGGGCCAACGCATCGAGACGTGAGCTAATTGCAGGTGGCATGGATCCCGACAAGGTGGCCAGGGTCGTGGGCCTTTCCTCTGCCGTCCTTCTGGACACGAAGGATCCTTTTGATCCCATCAACAGGCGCATCAGTATCATCGTCATGAACAAGAAGGCCGAGGAATCGGCCAGACATGATGGAGGCGTCATCGAGGTAAACACAGGTGGAACGGTCTCGTCTGACCAGACACCAAAAACAGTTGCCCCGCCACAAGATACAGCGGCCGGGTCAGCCCCAACTGCTTCGTCCCTGGAAAAACATTAAAGTTTCCAGTAATCTGGCCGAAACAGCTATAACAAAACCCTTGATACAAGGTGATCAGCATGAACTGGTGGAACAACCTCTCCCTGAAAAATAAGCTGCAGCTGCCCATTCAACTGGTTATTTTTATTGGCCTGATTGTCGCGCAACGTGCCATTTTCAACGAATACGTGCATCGCACGATAGAAGACGCCAAGGACAAGGCTATCGTTTCGTCTGATGGGATCATCAATGGCCTCAACATCATGATGGAAACCGGGGTCATCAGCGACAAGGAAAACCGCAAGCTGTTCATCACGAAGATGGGAGCTTCCAACGACGTAAAGGAATTGCGAGTCATCCGAGCCAAGCAGGTGACTGACCAGATGGGCCCGGGGCTGCCGGAAGAAGAAGCCCGTGACACCATGGACCGCACTGCCATCAGCACCGCCAAAATTCAGACCTCTTTGGAGGGTGATAGCCTCCGGGTGGTGGTTCCCTTCATTGTTTCCACCAATTTCCGTGGCACCAATTGCCTGAACTGCCATCTGGTCAAGGATGGCAGCGTGAATGGCGCAGCCAGTATCACCCTCAACATGGAAAAAGACTTTGTGAAAATCAACCGCGCCAGTTACCTGCTTTGGGGTGGCCAGTTGATCCTTCAGGTCCTGCTGTATTTGTTCATCGGCTGGATTATCAAGCGCCTGACTGCTCCCACCCGCGAACTTCAACAGACCATGCACGCCATCCTGTCTGATGGAGACCTGACCCGCAAGGCCCCCGTCCGCAGTGGAGACGAAATTGGGCAGACAGCCAAGACATTCAACAGTTTCGTGGATGGACTGCGTGACATATTCGCCCAATTTCAAGGCTATGCTGACCGGGTATCCACCGCAGCTCACTCCCTGTCGGAAAATGCCGGCACCGTGGAAGACAGCACCCACCAGCAAAACAAAGAAGCTGCCCACGCCTCACAGCTTGTGGAAAGCATGAGCCAGAGCATCAATCAAGTGGCCCGGAATGCCAAGGAAGTGGCTGTCCTGTCCCAGGAAAATCTGCAACGTGCCAAACAGGGGCAAACCAGCCTGCACGAGATGATGCAGGAAATCGAACATGTGGAATCCACGGTCAATGATATGGCTCATTCCGTGAACGAATTTGTGAAAAGTGCCCAGTCCATCACCAGCATGACCCAGCAGGTGCGAGACATTGCCGAACAGACCAACCTGCTGGCCCTTAATGCTGCCATTGAGGCCGCCCGGGCAGGCGAGCAAGGACGAGGCTTTGCTGTGGTAGCTGATGAAGTGCGCAAGCTGGCGGAAAAATCCGCCCTGTCAGCCAGTCAGATTGATGTGGTTACTCAAGAATTGAGTGGCAAGAGCTCCAGGGTCGACCAGAGCGTCCAGAGTGGCTTGAGTTCCCTGCAAAGCAGTCGTGCACACATGCTGGAAGTGGCAGATGTCCTGTCCGAATCCACCAACATGGTCAACACGGTCAGCCAGGGCATCGAGGGCATTTCCCACTCTGTGGACGAGCAGGACAAGTCCAGCAAAGACATTGCCAAGGGCCTGGAACGAGTGGCCAGCATGGCTGAAGCCAACTCCACCACCATCCGGGACACGGTTCAGTCCGTCAAGACCATGGAGGCCCTGGCAGATGAGCTACGCGACGTGGGTGCCCGCTTCAAGGTATAACCAGGAGACCTCCTCCCATGTCCGACCTTCTGAGTCATGTGGATGCCCGCACCAAACTGGCGGGGACCAACAAGCTTGAAATTCTCATGTTCACTCTAGGTGTGGACAAGGGAACGGGCCGGAGGGAGACATTTGGAATCAACGTCTTCAAGGTACGCGAGGTCCTGAGAACTCCCCCTATTACCCAGGCACCCGACATGCCCCGTGCAGTAGAAGGCATGGTCAGCCTGAGAAGCACGCTTGTTCCCGTGATCAATCTCGCAAAGTTCACAGGAATGTCCGTGGAATTCAAGCCGGAAATCATGATCGTCACGGAATACAACAACCATACCCAAGGGTTTCTGGTGGAATCCGTGGATACCATTTTGCGGCTGGACTGGTCTTCCATGCGTGTCCCTCCCGACCTGTTGAACGCCCGCATGGGTGGGCTGGTCACTGCAGTCAATGAACTGCCTGATGGGCGGCTGCTCATGATGATGGATGTGGAACGGGTGCTGGCAGACACGGCCCAAGGAGAAGTCGCTGATGCGTCCTTCAAAACCGTGCAACCCTTGGTGGGCGTCCCCAACCGGCATGTGTTTTACGTGGATGACTCCTCCGTGGCGCGCAAACAGATCGAGCGGACCCTGCAAATCATGGGGGTACAAGGCTCCAGCGCCATTAATGGCCGAAAAGCGTGGGAAGAGCTCAAGAAACTGGCGGAATACGCAGAGGCTATCAATACCCCTCTCAAAAATTCCCTGCACCTGATCCTGACCGATGTGGAAATGCCCGAAATGGATGGGTACATGCTCACCCGGAAGATCAAGGAAGATAAACGTTTTGCAGGCATCCCCGTGCTCATGCATTCTTCGCTGTCCAGCAGTGCCAACCAGCAACTGGGTAAAACCATGGGGGTTGACGAGTACGTGCCCAAGTTTGAGCCCAATCGTCTTTCCGAAACCCTTTCACGCCTCCTCAAGGCATCAATCCAATCATGACAGCCCCCTCTTTCGTCAATAAAGGGTCTTCGCAAGAAAATCACGGCACACTTCTGGATGCTGTGGATGCCCGTACCAAACTGGCAGGGTCCAACATGATGGAGATTCTCCTGTTCTCCTTGGGGACAGAGGAACGCTTCGGCATCAACGTCTTCAAGGTACGCGAAGTGACCAATGCCATGAAAGTAACCAAGACCCCCAACATGCCGGAAGGCGTGGCAGGCATTGTCAGCCTGCGCGGGCACATCATTCCGGTACTTGATCTGGCCAATTTCATGCAACTCGAAAATGCGGTACACCATGACCGCGACACCATGATGGTGACAGAGTACAGCCGACATACGCTGGGGTTCATGGTGGAAAAAGTGGACCGCATCATCCGTGTGGATTGGGACAGGGTATACGCTCCCGAAAACAACCTGTCCAATGGAAGCAGCATGATCACCGCCATCACCGAACTGGCAGATGGCCAACTGGTGTCCATCGTGGATGTGGAACAGGTGCTTTCCAATGCGTTCGGTGAAGATGTGGTGGGAGCCGTGGCCAAAATTGAAAGAGGTCATGAATTGTGCGTCTTTTTCGTGGATGACTCTTCCGTGGCCCGCAAGACAATTGGGGAATTGCTGGACAAGATGGGGGTCAAGAGCCTGCGCGCCAATAATGGACGCGAAGCGTGGGAACGCCTACAAGGCTTGGCGGATGGGGCCATGCACTCGGGCAAGCCCCTGCATGACCAGATTCAGGTCATTCTGGTGGATGCAGAAATGCCGGAAATGGATGGTTATGTGCTGACCCAGCATATTAAGTCCGATGGCCGTTTTAACGACATCCCCGTGGTCATGCACTCGTCCCTTTCCTCTCAAGCCAACAGGAGCATGGGAAGGCAGGTGGGTGTGGATTATTACGTGGCCAAGTTCGATGCGTCCATGTTGTCAGAAACCCTGCGTCCCCTGCTAACATGAGCGTTTTGAGTCTGGAGATCTGGCGTGGTTGATGCAAACATGAAATTCCTGGTGGTGGATGATTTCTCGACAATGAGAAGAATTGTCCGCAACCTTTTAAAGGAACTGGGGTTTTCCAATGTTCAGGAAGCGGAGGACGGAGTGGATGCTCTGGGCAAACTGCGTAATGACAAGTTCGATTTTGTCGTATCGGACTGGAACATGCCCAACATGACGGGAATCGAGCTTTTGAGAAACATTCGCGCCGATGCAAACCTCAAGCATTTGCCTGTGCTGATGGTCACTGCCGAGGCCAAAAGGGAAAACATCATCGAAGCTGCCCAGGCAGGCGCCAGTGGTTACATCGTCAAGCCGTTCACGGCGGCGACACTGGATGAAAAACTGAAAAAGATTTTTCAGAACATGCAGAAATAATGAGGATGGGCCATGACAACATCCGCCGACAATCAGGACAACGATAGCCTGGAAGATCTTTTCGACAGCATCATCTCGGCCAGCCAGGAACCGCCTGTTGCTGCGGCCTCGGTAACGGGTGATGAGGCTTCCTCCGAAGCAGCCGTATTTCGCCAGCTGGGACAGCTGACCAGAACCCTGCATGACAACCTGAGAGAGCTGGGGCTGGACAAGAATCTGGAATCAATGGCTTCGTCCATTCCTGATGCACGCGACCGGCTCAGCTACGTAGCCGCCATGACCCAGCAAGCCGCAGAACGGGTTTTGAATGCCACCGACGCAGCCCAGCCGCTACTGAACAAACTTGAGGGGGAAGCCCAACAACTGTCCGCCGACTGGCAAAAACTGTTCAACCGTGATCTGTCCGTGGAGCAGTTCAAGTCGCTGGCCACGCGCACACACGCCTGGCTGGTTGAAGTGCCCAAGCTCACCAGAGCTACCAATGCCTACCTGCTTGAAATCATCATGGCCCAAGACTTCCAGGACCTGACAGGGCAGGTAATCAAGAAGATCGTGGAAGTCACTCAAGCCATGGAGCAGCAAATGATATCACTGCTGGTGGAACATGCTCCCCCCATGGCTCGAACCGATTCCGGACTGCTAAATGGTCCGGTGATCAATCCTCACCAGCCTGATGTGGTCACCAGTCAGGATCAGGTGGATGAACTGCTCGAGAGCCTGGGGTTCTGAAATGAACGACTTCGCCGGAATGGAAGAGCTGCTGCAGGATTTCCTCCTGGAATCCTCCGATTTGCTGTCGGATGTTGACAGCAAACTTCTATTGCTGGAACAAAACCCTGGGGAAATGAGCCTGCTCAATGACATCTTCAGGGGATTTCACACCATCAAGGGAGGAGCCGGTTTCCTCAACGCCACCGAACTGGTCTCCCTGTGTCACCTGACTGAAAATATTTTTGACCGGCTGAGAAACAACGAACTTCGCCTCAACGCCCGGATCATGGATTCCATTCTGGGCGCTACCAGTGAAGTCCGGGAAATGTTCGGGGCTCTGGGCCAGGGGGTTCAGCCCCAGCCTGCCCCTCCACAGCTCATTGCCGATCTCAAGGCCACTCTCGAAGGAAAGGATGAGGAAGACCCTGAAGATGTCATT
>JAJZEL010000248.1 GCA_021828575.1 Pseudomonadota bacterium | reverse complement strand
GTTCCCCCGTCCGAACCACCATTCGCTGCAGGGTCAGCCCCTCCCCCTTGAGACGCCGTGGCAGGAGCTGTCGCCTGAAGCAGTTGCGGAGAAATAGGTAATTGGGCCATGGTTTTTGCTCCTTGTCAGGAATTGTCCCCAGTCAGGTCCGCGCCTCGGGCGGCAAACTGCCTGCTTTGTTCATCCTGGATTTTTCGATCCACTCTCGTTTCACTTTCCAGCACCGTGGCTGCATGCCGCTGGGCCAGGGTATCAAAAGACTTCTTGCTCCGTTGCGTTTCTTGAACTTCGACTCGTCCCTGCTCAACCGAACGACTGGCCTGATCCATGATTTTTTTCTGTTGCCCGACAGCCTCATCGAGTCTGGTCAGGAACTCCTGAAAATTCATCATGGCGTGATGATCCATGCCTCGACTGGAAATTTCCAGATAACGGGCATGATATTCGCGACGAAACTGGAGAAGTTTCTCGAGTTTTTTCTGTTCCATCTGCTGCTGCTGGTTGAGCTGCCCCAGTTTCTGAACGGCAGCCTCACTTCTGTGCCGAGACAGATCAAGCAAGGTTTGCAGTGGAAACTTCTGGCTCATGGCTCACCTCTCCTCTTCAGGGGACATTGTGGAACAATTGGGAAAAGGCCGCCACACCCGACTCATAGGGTTCATGGTCGTACATGCCTTGCGTCAGGAACTTCTCCATGCGCGGGAACCGGGAAATGCCTTCGTCCAACAGGGGGTCGGAACCATGAACGTAGGCACCGACGCTGATCAGGTCACGATTCCGCTGGTGATGCGCATACAACTGCTTGAAACGCTGAACTTGGGCGAAGTGGTCCTGGGACACCAGGTGGTTCATGGCACGACTGATGGAGGCTTCGATGTCGATGGCTGGGTAGTGCCCCTGTTCAGCCAACCGCCTGGACAGCACGATGTGCCCGTCCAGAATGGCACGAGCACTGTCTGCAATGGGATCCTGCTGGTCATCGCCTTCCGTCAGCACCGTGTAGAACGCCGTAATGGACCCCCCGCCTTCCTGACCGTTCCCGGCACGTTCCACCAGTTTAGGCAGCTTGGCAAAAACGGAAGGCGGATAGCCTTTCGTGGCAGGCGGCTCGCCGATGGCCAGTGCAATCTCCCTTTGGGCCATGGCAAAACGCGTCAGCGAGTCCATGATGAGCAGGACATTCTTACCCTGATCCCGAAAATACTCTGCAATGGTCGTGGCATAAGCTGCCCCCTGAAGGCGAAGCAATGGACTGGTGTCGGCGGGAGCCGCCACCACTACGGAACGGTCCATGCCTTCCCGGCCCAGTATATCCGTGATGAACTCCCGAACCTCGCGACCCCGCTCGCCGATCAGACCCACCACGATCACGTCAGCCCCCGTATAACGCGCCATCATGCCGAGCAGAACACTCTTGCCCACGCCACTACCGGCAAACAACCCCATGCGCTGTCCGCGACCCACGGTCAGCAGAGCATTGATTGCCCTGACGCCCACATCCAGCGGCTCGCGAATGGGTGCACGCCCCAGGGGATTAATGGGACGACTTTGCAACGGGGCCGTCACTTCGTCCGTCGGCGCAGACAATCCGTCCAGCGGACGACCTGCCCCATCCAGCACGCGACCCAGCAGGGAGAATCCCACAGGCAGATGGCGCACCTGATCACTGGCCCGTCTTCTTGGCCGCTGTCCGTCACCAGCCACAACCATGTGCGCATGGGCATTTTCTGCAGGAATGACGCGTGCGCCCGGTAACAGTCCCTGCACATCATTTTCCGGCATCAGGTACAACCTTTCGCCTGAAAAACCCACCACCTCGGCCTCGATGCGATGCTGCGGCAATTCCACGATGCAGGTGCTGCCCACAGGCATCTTGAGTCCTACGGCTTCCATCACCAGTCCCGTCACTCGGGTCAACTGACCACTAACCTGCCACGGAGCACATTGGGATGCCATCTGGCGTACGGCATCCAGTCTGGATATCCAGTCTTTTTGTCGCACTTCCGGATTCATGTCTCCACCCATGCGTGGTCCTGTTGCCCGATGGCTGCCATCAGGTGCTGCCAACGTTTTGCCACGGTGGCGTCCACCTGGCTGTGCGCCGTTTCCAGACGACACCCCCCGCGTTCAACACGGACGTCTTCGTGGATCTTCCAGCCTGAATGCACTAGTTGCTCGCCCATGGCCGTCCGGAGCAAGGCCGCATCCTCCGGATGCAGTACCAGATGAGCTGTCTGGTTGAAGACGGGAAAGCTGTCCAGAGCCTCCCGAATCACACCCAGCACGACTTCGGGTTTCACGGACAAGGCCTGCCGCACCATCTGGCGCGCCAGTTCCACGGAGAGTTCCAGCATGGCATGCATCACTTTCTGATCCACCAGCCTGGCCTGAACGGACAGAGAATCCATGAGACCGGAAATAGCCTGGGCATGCCCAACCGCCTCCTGCAGGCCTGCCTGATAACCTTCACGGAAGCCTTCATCACGAGCCTCCTGGTGCAACTGCTCCACCTGTGCTGCCGTGGGCAACTGGACAACCACGGCGTGTTCCTGGGGAACGGCCGACCGGGGGTCCGGTTCGTGCGACGGCCTCTGATGCGAACCCAAATCGGGCATTTCCCACCGCTGCCAGGCGGTGAGGTGTCCTCGGGAAGAGGAACGATCAGACATAAGCCTCGTCTCCCTTTCCGCCCAATGCGATCTGGCCTTCATCCGCCATGCGTCTCACGATCTTCAGGATTTCCTTCTGTTCAGTCTCCACTTCGCTCAACCGCACCGGGCCTCTGGCATCCAGATCTTCGCGCATCATTTCGGCGGCACGCTGCGACATGTTCTTGAATATCTTTTCGCGCAGTTCCGGGCTGGAACCTTTCAGTGCAACGATCAGAGATTCGGACTGCACCTCGCGCAGGATAAGCTGAATGCCACGATCATCCACATCCAGAAGATTGTCGAATACGAACATTTCGTCCACAATTTTCTGGGCCAGATCAGAGTCATACCCCCGGATGGACTCAACCACGCTGCTTTCCATGGCGCCTCCCATGAAATTGAGAATTTCCGCCGCCGCTCTAGGCCCCCCCTTGATGCGTTTTTTGGTGCTCACCGACCCCGTCAGCAACTTGGTCAGAACGTCATTCAGGTCTTTCAGCGCCACCGGTTGCACCCCATCGATGGTGGCAATGCGCAACAATACGTCATTGCGTGTACGCTCACTCAGCAGGGCCAGGACACCTGCGCCCAGGTCCGGCTCAAGATACGCCAAAATGGTGGCGATGATTTGCGAATGCTCATTACCGATCAACTCTGCAATCGCCACCGGGTCCATCCATTTGAGACTTTCAATGCCACTGGTGTCACCCCCGTGCAAAATGCGGTCGATGAGACCAGCTGCCTTGTCGTCTCCCAGCGCCTGATTCAGCATGTTCCGGATGTAATCGGAAGAGTTCATGCCTATGCTGGTTTTGGTGGCAGCCACCTGCGTGAACTCTTCAAACACGGTACCAATCTGGGTTTTATCCAGGTTTTTTAGCGTGGCCATGGCCGTACTGATTTTCTGTACCTCGCGAGGTTCCAGCAGCTTGAGAATCTCGGCCGCTTCCTTTTCCCCGATGGTCATCAGGAAAATGGCACTTTTGGTGACCCCGGCATCACTCATTGCCGCTGACCCATTCCTTCACGACGGAAGCCACGATGCGCGGATCCTGCTGAACCAGTTGCCTGGCCTGCCCCACTTGCGTCTCCAGACCTCCACCAATGTTCATGCCCTGTTGTACCCCCGATTCACCCGGCCCTCCGGGACCCGAGGCAACATTGCCGCCAGCACCTGTTGTACCTGTGCCACTACGAGGCATCGATACAGCCACTGCCAGGCTTTTCAGGGCAGGGCGAATAACAGCCAGAATCAGGAATAATCCCAGACCAGCAATCACCAGATACTTGATGCTGTCCTTGGCCATATCCAGATTGTCCGGCTGCTTCCACCATGGGGTTTCCGGCAGCGTTTCCCGATCCTGGTCAAAGGCACTGTTCAGCAGATCGATGGTGTCACCACGCTTGTCATCAAACCCGACGGCATCCTTGATGAGGGCTGTGATCTGGTTTTTTTCCGCCTCCGTCAGGGGGCGCACACTCACTTTGCCTGCCGCGTCCTTGATGGTCCGGTTGTTGAGGACAACCGCCACCGAAATCCTGCGCAGGATGCCTGCAGGAAGCTGGGTATGATTGATGGTATGGTCCACGTCGTAATTGACCGTGGTTTCCTTGTGCGAATTGGTGGAAGTGGGGATGGGGGGCGTGGCAGCTGGCGCGTTGTTCGCTCCTGATGTCCCTGCAGGCGCCGCTCCTGGCTGTCCTGGTCGTGCCTGTCCTGCCGGAACGGGTGGCACTGCCTGGCCTGGAGCGGTCAGGGGTGCTGTGGGCGGCACGGGAGGCTGATTGGTCAGTGCTCCCGGAACACCACCCACGGAAGAAGCGCTAACACTAGAACTTTCTGATGTCTGCTGGCTCAGGACAGCAGCCTGATTAGGGGGTTGGTTGGGTTTGTAAGACTCGCTGGTCTGCTCCTGCTGGGAAAAATCCACGACGGCCGTGACCTGGGCATGAACATTCTTTTCCCCCACCAGCGGAGCCACGATGGTTTCCACACGCCTGTCAAGATCCTGCTCCACCTGATGCACATATTTCAGCTGGCTGGCGTCCAGGGCCAGTGAACTGCCGTCTGGCGGAGAGCTCAACAGATTGCCATTCTGATCCACCACCGTCACATTCCTGGGAGGCATGTTGGGCACGCTGCTGGAAATCAGGTGAACGATGGCATTGACCTGTCCGGCGTCCAGGGTTCTCCCCGGGTACAACACCAGCAGCACCGAGGCGCCTGGCATGTCCTGATCCTTGAGAAAAACGGAGGGCTTGGGCAATGCAAGGTGCACACGGGCCGCCTGCACGGCGGAAATGGTTTGCACCGAGCGGGCCAGCTCGCCCTCGAGGGCGCGGGTGTAATTGACCTGTTCAAGGAATTCGCTGGTACCGAATTTCTGGTTTTCCATCAATTCGAATCCCACGGTACCCCCTTTGGGTAATCCCTGGGAGGCCAGATGCAAACGGATTTCATGCACCTGATTGGCCGGCACCAGCAGCGCCCCCCCTCCTTCAGCGAACTTGTAGGGCACGTTCATTTGCTGGAGGGAATCCACAATGGCACCGCCATCGCGATCGGAAAGATTGCTGTATAGCACCCGGTAATCCGGAGTGGTTCCCCAAAGCCAGAGCCCCACAACCAATGCCACCAGAGCTGCCAGGCCCAGAATCAGGCCCAACTTCTGCTGACCGGTCAGTTTGCCCAGGGTCTCCCCGAAGGGAAGGGAAATGCTGTTGTCTGCCATAGGTTCCACTGAAGTCGGGGGCATCCCATCATGCCCGATACCACCTCATTATCCGCACTTTACCCCGGTTTCCATAGCCCTGAAAAGATGGAATATCCCCATGATATTCAAGGCATGGCCTTGCCGTTTTCAAGGTTAAGGTGGCAGCATGAACGTCAGTGCCATCGATGCTCTTCTGGCCCAGATGAGGGCCGCCGTTGCGGTTGCCGAAGGAAAGGCGCCGATGACTCCGGCTGCGTCCGGCCCACAGGATTTTTCCAGCGCCCTCAAAAGCGCCCTGGATCAGGTGGCGCAAACCCAGAATCAGGCGACGTCACTGGAAAACCGTTTTGCCGCGGGAGACCCTCAGGTCAGCCTGAGTGATACCATGATTTCCATGCAAAAAGCCACCATCGCGCTACAAGCTACGGTTCAGGCGCGTGACCGGGTGGTTTCGGCTTATAACGACATCATGAACATGCAGATCTAAAAGACTTTCAGATTAAAACGCTGCATTCTTCTGTTGTTGGGTGATGAATCGTTGCAAGGCTATGCCCGCTCCCACCTCAATGTCCGTGAACATGCAACCCGCGGCCGGTTTTTCCGCCAAACTTTCTCCCGTACGCATGGAAATGTAACGAACCTCCATCTCGAAATACATGTCCTTGCCCTCCGGCAAAAGAATGTGGCAGTGGGAAAAAACACGACCCGGCTGAATGTCCGGATCCCGCTCCTCGCAGAAAATGGCCACGCCACCCTGGCTGATGTCCTTCACCAGCAACTCTCGCCGCCGGGGCGGAGACTCCTCGATCGTCACAACACATTTCAGGGTACCCAGAGGAAGCATCAACCGGAAACTGTCCCGGCGCTGTATGCGCAGGATGGTTTCAGGAAAGGGAAAATGAAAGGCCTCCAATCCTCCGATGGTGGTCAGGTTCATGTCCTGAAGATCGAACTGGATCTTGGCTTGATAGTGTGAACTGACAAATACGAATGCCGAGCTGTCTACCAGACGCATGTTGTCCGTATGGTTGGAAGAGGCATCCAGCCAAACACCCCGGTCATTGACTTCGATCACGGAAGTAATGATGAAGGCTTCGGAATCCTCGTAGTACAAGGCTACACGCGTGGTCTGCTTCTTGAGATCCAGCAGGATGAAATAAATTTCCCGACTGGACCGGACTTCAAAAGGCTGCATCTCCCCGTAAGCATAGGGCTCGATGGTCAGCGGAATAACATTATTCATCTGGGTGGTTTGGACTCTGTCTTCTCTCCAGCTTCCAGACGATACAGCCAAGCCAGCAATTCAGCAACTGCCAAATATAACTGGGGAGGAATATATCGATCCAGCTCCACCTGCATCAACAACCCCACCAGCTCCTCGGATTCATGCACAAAGACACCATGTTCGCGAGCCTTGGCAATGATGGCCTGTGCGATCAGCCCCCTCCCCTTGGCCACAACACGCGGTGCATTGTCCTGACCCTGATAGGCCAGGGCAACGGCCGCTTTTCTTCCCGAATCAGGATCGCTCATGAGAAGAAACCACCTGCGCAACAGTCACCGGTATGCCTGCTGCCGACATGGATGCCACCAGGGAAGGCGCAGCCTGCTGAAGTCGGTCTCTGGTGGTGGCCTGAGAGGCCTCCAGGGATAACTGGACTCCTGTGGGTCCAATACGCATGTGGGCACTTACTGGCCCAAGAGAAGGGAGTTCCAGATGGATTTCGGTTGCCCACTGGTGGATCGTATCGCCTTCCTGCCCTCCCGCAGAAGAACCGTTCCCTGCTCCCCTGCCATCCTCCTGCCAGATATTCCATTGCATCCAGTGCTGCGGAAACACCTGTCCTTCCCAAAATATTCGCCCGGTTTCCAGGGCACTCAACTGCTGCTGTACCAATGCCTGGAGGTGCGGGGGTACCGGCAAGGTGCCCGTAGACAGGTCAACGGCTGAACTCATGGCAGAGGCCGGGCTGGCTGTGGCAGCGGGATTGACTGCCGGTCCGGAAGTAAGGGTACTCGCCGCGCCATCCACGACTCCCCGGGATGATGGCTGGACATTGGCCGGATCCGGCTGGATGGCTGCCCCCCCCCTGCTTGCTGGCAAAGAGGACTGATTCTGGGGCTCCGTCATCAACTGGGCCGTGGTGATTTCCCCCTTGATCCATTGTGCCTGGTGGGATTCATAAAAAAGACCGCTATTGTTCACCGCCTGACGCAGCAACTGGGCCAAGGGTTGTGCCTGAGGGGGTTCCTCGGTGGCCATGACGGGCGTCCTCTGGGTGGCCTGGGCCGAAGCCCGGCCTGACTGGGGTTGTTGTCTTGCAAAAGCCGCCAGTTGTCGTGCCATCAGGCTCAGTTGCTGGGAAGTGGACAATGGAGGAGATTGGGATGTCGCCAGACTGAAAGTCAGACGAGGTTGCAGAGACATGACTTGCAGCTCCACAGCATCACCCACCTGGACATTGGCAGGCAACTTCATCTGGATAACCTGTCCCGCCACCTTGACATTGAAGACACCGGACGATACTTCAGAGAGCACTGTGGCAGGCAACTTCTGGCCCACGTCAAAAGCAGGCTGCTGGGCTCCGGCGCTCCCGGATTGCCCGGGATCGCTGCGCACCAGAGGCAGCGTCTCACCTGACAACGCGTAGGCTTTCAGGGCACTAAGGATTTCGAGGGGTATCATGCCTCAAGGCAAACTTCGCCCCACTGACGGGTCAGGTGCTGGCATAGGCGCGCTTCAACTGCTGGTCCCGACGCGTACGCACGAGAAAACCTTGTAGTTGTTCAAGCCATGGTTCTGTATGTCGACGGATGGCAGCGTCATCGGCCAGGATCTTGCGAATCAGGGCAGCCTTGCGTTTCCGCACATCCTCGGAGATCGACCCGGACTGCTGCTGGTCCACCTGCCTGATGATATCCATTCGCTTGCGACATTGCTGTTCCAGATCCACCAGGCGATTCCACTGCCCATGCGAAGCCGCTTCGTTCATGAGACCCATCAGAGTGGCCAAGGATTCGTAATTCTGCAACATGGCAACTTCCATGATCCGGTCAGATCCTTTCATAAAGGGCGGCCCGCCCCTTTAATTTTCCTGCGCCTGACGACGCTGCGGGGGCAGTTGCAGGAGCGGCAGCATCAGCCACTGCCTGTTTTTCTACCGCCGCAGGCACCTTGCCAATGGCTTCCCAGGCGGATTTCAGTTCTGTCAGGAGTCCCGCCACTTCGTCCAGTATCTCGACACTGTTCTGCAGATTGGCCTGAAAAAGCCGTCGACTCATATACCCGTAAAGAGCGGAAAGGTTTTGCACCATTTCCCCTCCCACTTCCATGTTGAGGCTCGCCTTCAGTCCTTCATCAATGATGGAAATGGCTTGGGAAATGGACTTGCCCTTAAGCGGTATTTCCTTTCTCTGCAAGTGGTTGCGAGCGGCTGAAATGGCCAGCATGGCACCCTGGAATAGAAGCAGGATGAGTTGGTGCGCATCTGCAGATCTGACGCTGGTTTCAAACCCCACATCGGAATACTGCTTCAGCTGATTCATGGCATTCATGTTGTCATCCTCAAGGCAGACGCGCCAATTGCTGGGTCAGATAGCTACTGGTCTGGCTCATGGTGCCCAGCATG
>JAJZEL010000129.1 GCA_021828575.1 Pseudomonadota bacterium | reverse complement strand
CGGCATCCCGATGATGATGGTGCTCACTACTACCTTGCTGATCTTTTCATGAAAAAACAGCAGTTGGATGCTGCCATCAATGAATATCAGATCATCTTGCTCCACCATCCTGACGATACCCGCGCATTGAACAACCTGGCCATGCTGTACCAGACAAACCACGATCCCCGTTCACTGGAAACAGCAAGAAAGGCTCATGATCTCAATCCCGATAGTCCGGACATCCTGGATACCTTGGGTTGGATACTGGTGGAACACGGGGATCCGGTAGCTGCAGAGCCCCTTCTGGCTCAGGCCACGCACCTGTCGCCAACCGATCCCGACATTCTCTATCACCATGCAGTTGCGCTGATCAGGTCAGGAAAAAAACAGGAAGGCAAGGACGAAGCCAACAAGGCATTGGCCAGCGACCGGCCTTTCGAGGAACGAAATGCAGCTAAAGCGCTTTTAGCGACGCCTTAAAAGAAACGACGACGTCTGTAAGCCAACAACAGACCCGTCAATCCCAAAGCCCACAATGCAACCGTCGCAGGCTCAGGAACTGCTTTGATGGTACAACCCGGAGTGGTGCCAAAACCGACCACCACGTTGCTGACAAGAGAGTTGGCGAGCAGTCCGGCGTTATCTACAGTGAAAGTGGCCGTGGTCTGGATGAAGGGATTATGGTTATTTGTGATGGAACCAGCCGGGCTGGATGACACTGAACTACTGATAATGGTGTCGTAAGGTTGCCCTTGCCCGTTAAGATCATTGAGAAACATGCTGTCACCCGAGGTGCCTGAACCGTCCACCGACCAGTGTGTCTGGGCAACCTTCGTGTTTCCCACAGTGATATAAGGCGAGGACGCTCCTGTAGACCCCACTGGCGTACTTTTCAGCGACGGACTGTAACTAACCCCTGTCCCTGAGCTGTAGTTTTCTCTGGCACCTGTCAAATAAGTATTTGAATTGGCCAGGTTGAGCGTAGTTACGGGCGTGGACAGTGGAGTCACCGTAAACATCAGAGATGTGATTGTTTGTCCCGCTGTGTAAAGATTCTGCTCCAGGTTGGTGACATCAATCACCAACTGCCCATTGGAAACATTGAACTGAACATTGGCATCAACTGGCGCACTAAAGCAAGATGAACAGCCGGAATAATTACTGGATGAAGACGTGGCGCTGAAAGAATAGAATTTCGCATGTGCCGGAACCACGCTGGCAGCAGTCAATGCAGCCAGCGCCAACGCCCGCAAATGCCCTTTCGCCCGAGAGGTTACTTGTACTGGTTTCACCATGCCTTCCTCAAATCCTGTTCACTTAAAACTGCTGCCACGGTGGGGGGCAATTGTATACTTATACTACACGAATTTTCATAATTATTTTAAAACCTACCCCACTCACGAGATATATCAAGCATTAAACATGCCACATCCTTTAATTAACAAATCCCATTGAATTAAAATGGTTTTTATCTACTTCCGAACCAATGAAGGATAAAATTGTAAAGAAAATCGACAAAAAATCACCAAACAAAAAGCCCCGTGACCGTCAGGTCACAGGGCTTTTTTGCGGGCATTTGGCGGAGTGGACGGGACTCGAACCCGCGACCCCCGGCGTGACAGGCCGGTATTCTAACCAACTGAACTACCACTCCAGACGACTTGACTCTACGTACTGCCGAGTCTGGTGGGTGCTGAGGGGTTCGAACCCCCGACATTCGCCTTGTAAGGGCGACGCTCTACCAACTGAGCTAAGCACCCAGCACAGCCCGCTAGTTTACAGCATCTTTCAGTGCTTTACCAGCGCGAAACTTAGGCACTTTGGCCGATTTGATCTTGATGGTGGCTCCGGTACGCGGATTACGGCCCGTGCGAGCAGCGCGCTTCCCTACGTAAAAAGTTCCAAACCCCACAAGGGTCACCTGACCGCCTTTTTTCAGTGCAGTCTTGACCGCAGCAATCGCGCCATCCAGTGCACGCCCAGCAGCAGCTTTGGAAATATCGGCAGCATCAGCCATTTGATCGATCAGTTCAGTCTTGTTCACCTGGATTTCCCCTTTATTAGTTGGTGCAAGCGTGGATCACCACCCACTTACTAGCGACGTACGCCAAAAAGAGTAGACGCGTCGCCCTTTATAAAAGGCCGGAGTTTATGTGTCAATGCCTTTCACGAAAAGATTTTTAAAATAGGCGGAATCAGTGCTTCAGCGAGACACCCGTACCACTTTCTTCATGTGTCCCGGCTGAAAGATCGGCAGTCAGTGGCGCATTCTCGACTCCAGGCGCGGGCATTCTTTCCAACGCCACGGACAGCACCTGATCGATCCAGCGGACCGTATGAATTTCCAGGTGGTTTTTGACATTTTCCGGGATATCTACGAGATCCTTGGCGTTTTCTTCCGGAATCAGGACAATTTTGATCCCACCTCTATGGGCGGCCAGCAGTTTTTCCTTGAGGCCTCCAATGGGCAGCACTTCCCCCCGCAGGGTGATTTCCCCCGTCATGGCCACATCAGCACGAACAGGAATTCCTGTCAGCACTGAAACCATGGAAGTGGCAATTGCAATGCCTGCACTGGGCCCATCCTTTGGCGTGGCTCCCTCGGGAAGGTGAACGTGAATATCAGATTTTTCATAAAAATCTTCCGGTATTCCGAGATTGCTTGCCCGGCTCCTGACCACGCTAAGAGCAGCATGAATGGACTCCTGCATCACATCCCCCAGCTTGCCTGTCGTGGTCATTTTTCCCTTGCCAGGCAGCTTCACGGCCTCGATGGTCAGCAGTTCACCACCCACCTCCGTCCACGCAAGCCCTGTGACCTGACCTATCTGATTGGTTTTTTCAGCTAACCCAAATGTGTACCGCCGCACCCCGAGAAATTTTTCCAGGTTGCGAGGGGTCACTGCCACTTTGGATGGCTTCTTGGACAACAACAGGGACTTGACCACTTTTCGGCAAATCTTGGCGATTTCCCGATCCAGTGCCCGAACCCCGGCTTCCCGCGTATAGTACTGGACGATTTCCCTCAAAGCCGAATCGGAAATCGAAATCTCTTTTTCTTTCAAACCATTGGACTTGAGCTGCTTCGGCAGGAGGTACTGCCTCGCGATGCTGATTTTCTCATCTTCCGTATATCCGGCCAATCGGATCACTTCCATGCGATCCAGCAACGGGGCAGGAATACTCAACGTGTTCGCAGTAGCAACGAACATGACGTCGGAAAGATCGTACTCCACTTCAACGTAGTGATCCATGAAAGTGTGGTTCTGTTCGGGATCCAGCACCTCCAGCAACGCAGAAGATGGATCCCCCCGAAAATCCTGACCCAGTTTATCCACTTCATCCAGCAGGAAAAGGGGATTGCGAACACCCACCTTGGTCATGTTCTGCAGAATTTTTCCAGGCATGGAACCAATGTAGGTCCGACGGTGACCACGAATTTCCGCTTCATCACGGACCCCCCCCAATGCCATGCGAACAAACTTGCGGTTAGTGGCACGCGCAATAGACTGACCCAGCGACGTCTTACCAACACCAGGTGGGCCTACCAGACACAAAATGGGAGCCTTGACCTTGTCCACACGACTTTGTACTGCAAGGTATTCCACAATTCGTTCTTTCACTTTTTCAAGGCCAAAGTGATCTTCGTCCAGAATGCGCTCGCATTCGGCCAGGTTGTGGCTAACCCTCGTCTTCTTTTTCCAGGGCAGCCCCACCAGCGTATCAATATAGTTGCGCACCACCGTGGCTTCGGCTGACATGGGAGACATCAGGCGCAATTTCTTGAATTCGGCGTCAGCCTTGGCCTTGGCTTCCTTGGGCATGTGAGCCGATTTGATTTTCTTTTCCAGCTCGTCCAGATCGGCCCCTTCCTCATTTTCACCCAACTCTTTCTGGATGGCCTTGACCTGTTCGTTCAGGTAGTACTCGCGCTGACTTTTTTCCATCTGGCGTTTGACACGGCCACGAATACGCTTTTCCACCTGGAGAATATCGATTTCGCTTTCAAGCAATGCAAGCAGGTGCTCAAAACGCGCCTTGATGTCGAACATTTCCAGCACGCGCTGTTTCTGCTCGAGCTTGAGAGGCAAGTGGGCAGCAATGGTATCCGCAAGGCGCCCCGGCTCATCAATGTTTGAAAAAGACGAGAGCACTTCTGGCGGGATTTTCTTGTTCAGTTTGACAAACTGGTCAAACTGGGCCAACAAAGCCCTGCGAAGTGCTTCAATTTCAGGATGTTCTGATCCCATCGAGGCTGAAACGGCTTCTGCCTCGGCGGCAAAGTGACTGCCATTGTCAGCGACGGAGAGTACACGTGCCCTTTCCACTCCTTCCACCAGTACCTTGACTGTTCCGTCAGGCAGCTTGAGCATCTGCAGGATGCTGGCCACACTGCCCACCTCATACATTTCTTCGGGTTTTGGTTCGTCGTTGGCTGCAGACTTTTGCGCCACGAGGAGGATATGCTTACCACTCTCCATGGCCGTTTCCAGCGCCTTGATGGACTTCTGGCGACCCACAAAGAGTGGGATGACCATGTGGGGAAATACCACCACATCGCGCAAGGGAAGCAGGGAATACTGCGCAGGGCCCGCAAAAAATTCAGTGTTCATGAAGACCGTCCATTCAATGTCCGACGAGAACCCATATGGGGCCATTACACCCTTTCGCAAGGGTTGACGGTCAAATTATATGCCGCCACCTATTGCTCAGACACTTGCCACCTTCTGTTGTTCCGCATAGATCAGCAACGGAGAGGCGTCTGCGATCACACATCCTTCGTCAATCACCACTTTGGTGACATTCTTCATGGAGGGCAGCTGGAACATGGTATCCAGCAGAACATGCTCGATAATGGAGCGCAATCCTCTGGCTCCGGTTTTCCTTTCCAGAGCCTTGTGGGCAATGGCCTTCAGTGCAGGGGCCCTGAATTCCAGCTCGACGTTTTCCATTGAAAAGAGTTTCTGGTATTGGCGAGTCAACGCATTACGTGGCTCAGTCAGAATCCTGACAAGCGCTTCTTCGTGAAGTTCTTCAAGAGTGGCCACCACGGGAAGCCGACCCACGAATTCGGGGATCAAACCAAATTTGATGAGATCTTCAGGCTCAACCCCAGAAAGCAACTGGTTGCTATCCAACCGGCTCCTGCTGACCACTTCTGCGCCAAAGCCAATTCCACTACGGTCGGAACGGTCACGGATCACTTTATCCAGACCACCAAAAGCACCACCACAAATGAACAGGATATTGGTAGTGTCCACCTGGACAAATTCCTGGTTTGGATGCTTGCGCCCACCCTGAGGAGGCACGGAAGCCACCGTGCCTTCAATAAGCTTCAAAAGCGCCTGCTGTACACCTTCCCCGGACACGTCGCGAGTAATGGATGGATTGTCCGACTTGCGTGAAATTTTGTCGATCTCGTCAATATAAACAATGCCCCGCTGTGCCTTTTCCACATCATAATCGCACTTCTGGAGAAGCTTTTGAATGATGTTTTCCACATCTTCTCCAACATAGCCAGCCTCCGTCAGCGTCGTAGCGTCTGCGATCACAAAGGGAACATTCAGCAACCTGGCCAATGTTTGCGCCAACAGCGTCTTTCCGGATCCAGTGGGACCAATGAGCAGGATATTGCTTTTTGAAAGCTCGATGTCCTGCTCCTTGTCCTTGCCCTGATGACGCAACCGTTTGTAGTGGTTATACACCGCCACGGAAAGAATTTTCTTGGCCTGCTGCTGGTCAATGACGTACTGGTCAAGAATTTCGGCAATTTCCTGCGGTGTTGGCAGTTCGCTCCTGACCGTTTTCACATCCGCGTTGTGGATTTCTTCCCGAATGATGTCATTGCATAACTCAATGCACTCATCGCATATGAAGACGGAAGGACCTGCAATCAGCTTGCGAACTTCGTGCTGACTTTTCCCACAGAAGGAGCAATAGAGCAATTTTTCGTTGCCGTTTTTCTCATTCATGAACTTTTGGCCTCAAATCAAATGCACCATGTCATGGAAGTGTAACCCAGTCCGCCAGAAAGTTCACTGCCCCATCCCAGCGCGATTTGTCAAAACCTGGTCCACTATCCCGTACTGTTTAGCCTCATCGGCACTCATGAAATTGTCCCGATCCGTGTCTTTTTCGATCACTTCAATGGGCTGACCCGTATGACGACTCATCATCTCATTCAACCTGCGGCGCAGATAAAGGATTTCTTTGGCTTGAATCTCGATATCCGATGCCTGCCCAGATGCCCCACCCGAGGGTTGATGGATCATGATGCGCGAATTGGGCAATGAGTACCGTTTTCCAGCCGTTCCCGCCGCCAGCAGAAAAGCCCCCATACTGGCTGCCAATCCAATGCAGGTTGTACTGACATCCGCCTTGATGAACTGCATGGTGTCATAAATGGCCAGTCCTGCTGATACAGACCCGCCAGGGGAATTGATGTACAAGTTGATATCCTTGTCCGGATTTTCAGACTCCAAAAACAACAACTGGGCCACCACAAGGTTGGCGGACTCTTCTGTGACCGGCCCCACCAGAAACACCACTCGTTCTTTCAGGAGGCGCGAAAAGATGTCATACGCCCGCTCGCCACGGCCACTCTGTTCCACAACCATGGGCACCAAGCCCAGTGCCTGTGGATCAAACCGCTGTCCAGTTGAATGCATGTGGATTGCCTCCTGAAAGAATGCTTACTGTGAAGTGGAAGTCAGTTGCTGAACAGTCATGGGAACATCATGGGCATCACCATGGGTACAAACCCACTCAACCACGTTTTCCTCCAGAACAAACGCCTCAACTTCCCTGATCTGCTGGGGCTGCTGGTAATACCAGCGGACGACTTCCTGGGGGTTTTCGTAGGCCCCTGCCATTTCTTCTATGACTGCCTTGACCTGTTCAGGTTTCACTTTGATCTGCTCACGCTCTACGAGTTCGGACAATATCAGACCCAGAGAAACCCGACGTCTGGCCTGCTCTTCAAAAAGCCGGTCAGAAAAGGCAGAATCAGGCACATTCTGGCCACGTGACCTGAGCTCTTCCTGGGCGTTATGGCGCAGTCGTCCCACTTCCTGTTTGACCAGCGTGGTGGGTAGATCCAGAGGAGTCACGTCCAGAAGCACTTGCATGGCCTTCTCCTTGAGACGCGCCCTGACCCGGCTCTTCATTTCACGCTCCAGATTGCGACGCACTTCGGTTCTCAGGACATCCAGATTTCCATCGGCCACCCCTACCTGGCGAACAAAGTCTTCATCAAGCTCTGGAAGGATTCCTTCCTGAACATTTTTGACCTGCACTTCGAAATGAACGTCCTTCCCCGCCAGATTACTGGCTGAGTAGTCTTGCGGGAACGTCATGTCAAAAGCAGTGGAATCCCCAGCTTTGAGGCCGGCAAGATGCTTTTCAAAATCCGGCAGAAACTGTCCCTGCCCCAGCACCAGCGGTACATCACTGCCCTCGCCCCCCGGAAATGGAACTCCTTCCAGAGTGCCACGAAAATCCAGAACAAGCTGGTCACCCTCGTGCGCTTCCCGTTGTGCGGTCTCAAACCGGATTCGCTGGTGCCTCAGTGTTTGCAATGTCCGATCCACATCTTCCTCGGTGACTTCTGCCACGGGTTTCTCGATGCTGACCCCCTTAATGTCGCCCACCTTGACTTCAGGGTATACCTCGAATACAGCCTCAAATTCCACGCTGTCCTGAGCACCTGATGGCTTGGGTTCAAACTGGATCAATCCAGCCACGCGAAACTGCCCATCCCTGACGGCGTCATCAAAACGGGCCTGCGCCAAGTCTCCGAGCACTTCCTGCCGATATTGCTCTCCATACTGCTGCTCAAGCAATTTCAGAGGAACCTTGCCTGGGCGAAATCCCTGCATCCGTGCCGTTTTTGCCAGCTTTTTCAGACGCTGGCCGACTTCTTGCTCCACTTGGGAAAGAGGCACCGTAATTTGCAGGGTGCGCTCCAAAGATCGGGATTTGACTGTATCCATGACCAAACCTTGTCGGGTAAACAAAAAAAGTTTTAAATGAACCTGTGATTATACAAAAATTGGGGCCTTCCCGGTTGGCTGCCTGAAGGGAGTGTATGTACATTCATTGGGACGATCGTTTCCTGATTGGCAATGCCTTGATAGATGCGGAACACCGCATGCTGGTTTTTCTATTCAGAAAACTGGATCTGGCCATCAAAAGCGGGGAACTGGAGGATTCCATCCGTAAAATTCTGGTGGAAGTCCGGAAATTTTCAGAATTTCATTTCATCAGCGAAGAAAACCTGATGCGTGAAATCGGTTATCCCCGGCTTCACGAACATGAACACCTTCATTCTCAGTTATTGTCCCAACTGGACGTCCTGATTGCCCGACTGGGGCGTCGAAAGGAATTCCCGGATGAAATCCTCTATTTCCTGAATACCTGGCTGATGGCACACATCGGAAAGGAAGATAAGCCCATCTCTCAGCATATTCTGACAACCAGCCACAGTCCTCTTGGTGCCACAGCCTACGCAGAGTACTTTCCAGTGCTTCAGGAAAGCTGACCCAGTCCCGTGTTGTGGTGCGAGTGGAGAGACTCGAACTCTCACGCCGAAGCACTGGCTTCTAAGACCAGCGTGTCTACCAATTCCACCACACTCGCCCCTTCGTATATTTTAGCAGAGCTTGTTTCTGGTCAGGATGTTTGCCTCATGTTACGCTCGCCGCCATGAAACGTTTACTTGAGTCCCGCATCATCCTCATCACGGGAGCCGGGTCAGGTCTGGGTCGTCAGGCCGCTCTGGCTTTCGCTTCCCAGGGAGCCACCGTTCTTCTGTTGGGACGCGACGAAAACCGCCTGAACATGGTTTATGACGCTGTTGTGCGGGAAGAAAATCCCCAACCGGTTGTCATCCCTCTGGATCTGGCACACGCTAGCGAAGCTGATTTTCATTCACTGGCCCGGATGATAGAAAATGAGCTGGGTCGCCTCGACGGCATCCTGCACAGTGCAGTTCAGTTTGTTCCGCTGACTCCACTTCCCCAACTGAAGATGTCCG
>JAJZEL010000049.1 GCA_021828575.1 Pseudomonadota bacterium | reverse complement strand
GTCAGGATTTCACTGTACGCGCAGTTGTTTTCCGATGGCATGCCGAAAAGTCCCTGAGCTTTCAAATAGTGAACCCAGGTTTCGATTTCCTCGTCTGTTCGGCCCGTGGATCGGAAATAGGACACTGTTTCATCGTCAACAGGAAAAAACCCCATCGTGGCCCCATACTCAGGGGCCATATTGGCAATGGTGGCCCTGTCTGGTAAAGCGAGGGAGGTGGCACCTTCTCCAAAGAATTCCACGAATTTTCCGACTACGCGAGCCTTGCGCAGCATTTCCGTGATCGTGAGAACCAGGTCGGTGGCCGTTACGCCAACGGTCAGTCGACCACGGAGGTGGACGCCGACCACATCAGGTGTGAGGAAATAGACGGGCTGTCCCAGCATTCCTGCTTCTGCCTCGATTCCACCTACTCCCCAGCCAACTACGCCAATGCCATTGATCATGGTGGTGTGGGAGTCTGTTCCAACAAGCGTGTCAGGAAAACAGACGCCTTCTTTTTGAAGGACTCCCCGAGCCAAGTACTCCAGATTCACCTGGTGAACGATTCCGATTCCTGGAGGGACCACGCGAAAAGTGTCAAACGCCTGCATGCCCCATTTCATGAACTGGTATCGTTCGGCATTTCGCTTGAACTCTAGTGCCATGTTGTCCTGCAAGGCGGTGGGTGTATTGTAGTGATCCACCTGAATGGAATGATCAACGACAAGGTTGACGGGAACAAGGGGTTCGATTTTTGCGGCATTTTTTCCAGCGCGGCTTGCTGCGCCACGCATTGCTGCCAGATCTGCAAGGAGGGGAACCCCTGTGAAGTCCTGGAGCACAATGCGCGCCACCACAAATGGGATTTCTTCTGTCCGGGGTGCGTTGGGCTGCCAGTTGGCCAGGGCACGCACGTGTTCTTCCTGTATTCTCAGGCCATCGTAGTTGCGCAACACGGATTCCAGAACAATCCTCAGGCATACAGGCAACCTGGAAACTTGGGCAACACCAGCCTCCTGCAAGGCGGGAATGGAGTAATACTTCAGGGTGTGGCCCGAAGGAAGGCTCAGGGTTCGCAGGGTGTCAAACAGGTTATGGCGCATTGATGTGATTCTCCGTAAGCAGTGCCTGACCGTGGCTCCTGCTGGTTCTTTGTCATGATCAGGAAGTATTTTCCAGTAATTCCGGGCGGGTGTGTGCAGGTTTCTGCAGGTGGGCCGGGTTGTTGAGGGTTCTCGTCTGGAAATTTTATTCGCCGGAATTTGCGCATGTCAATTATCATATAGAAGACAAAAGATTTGAACGCTGTCTGATGATGTCGGATGGTGATCACTGGAGCAACTTCAAGCATGAGTTCCATTGCAGCGCCCAATTACAGACCGCTGTACGACCAGATCAAGATCCTGATTACGCAGAGTCTTGTGGCTGGCGAGTGGAAACCGGGCGATGTCATCCCAAGCGAAATGGAACTGGCAAACCGTTTTCAGGTGAGTCAGGGAACGGTCAGGAAAGCCATTGATGCGCTTGCCGCAGAAAATATCCTGATACGACGGCAGGGCAAGGGAACTTTCGTGGCTAGCCATTCTCAGGAACGTTCGTCAACGCGTTTTTTGAGAGTGTTTCCTGATACCGGCACGCATGATTCGCCTTCCAGCCATTTGTTGTCCTTGACCAGGGAGCGGGCTGATGACGAATCAGCCAGTCGACTGGATGTCAGGGTTGGCGCAGGCATTTTTTGTATCAAAAGATTGCTTTTTTTTGGGGGTGTGCCCGTCATCCATGATGAAATTCACATACCTTCCATCCTGTTCAAAGGGCTGGATGAAGGGATGATCCGGAATTTTACCGGTTCCCTCTATAGTTTTTTTGAATCAAGGTTCGGAGTGGCCATGATTCGTGCCGAAGAGCACATCAAGGCTGTGGCAGCTAGCTCGGAAGTGGCTCACCATCTCGGTTTGTCGCCAGGATCACCACTTTTGCGCGTTGATCGTGTTGCCTTCACCTACGGTGATAAACCTGTAGAATGGAGACGCGGTCTTTGTCATACAAATACATTTTCGTATGTCACCGAAATGAGTTGAGACAGGTCACCCAGTCATGGAAAGAGGCACGCCTACGGTCCGACCAAAGAATCTGGATCTCAGAACCATCCGGTTGCCGTTGCCTGGCATTGTTTCCATTTTGCACCGAATCAGTGGCGCATTGCTTTTTCTGGCAGGTATTCCACTAATACTGGCAATGCTGCAATTATCACTACAGTCGGAAGAAGGGTTCGAAATGATCAGGCATACGGTCGACACTGATCCTCTAGCCCGACTGGCCCTGTTATTCCTGATCTGGTCATTCATTCACCATTTTTTTGCCGGGATCCGGTTTCTTTTTCTTGACATGCATAAAGGGGTCCAACTGGAAAAGGCCAGAACGTCCAGCTTGTGGGTAATCGTGACCAGCCTTGTCCTGACAACGCTGGCAGGAGCCTTTCTATGGTGAACAGAGTAGTTGTGGGTGCCCATTATGGCCTGAGGGACTGGCTGATTCAGCGAATTTCTGCGCTTGTGATGGTGGCCTATGTTTGTGCCCTGATGTTGTTTTTCTATTGGAGCGCACCGTTGACGTACGATTCGTGGAAGACGGTGCTGTCACATCCCTTTGTGAAGATTTTCACGCTTCTGTCCATCATCGCCCTCCTCCTGCATGCATGGGTTGGGGTGCGTGATATTTTCATGGATTATGTGCATCCCTATCCGGTGCGCCTGATGCTGCAAGTCATTGTCATCCTGTTGTTGATGATGTACGCCCTTTGGGCTGCTACGTTGTTGTGGGGTATGTGAATGGGATTGTCGCGTCAAAAATACGATGTGGTCATAGTAGGGGGTGGGGGGTCCGGCCTGAGGGCGGCTTTGCAGTTATCGGAGGCGGGGCACCATGTGGCTGTTTTTTCCAAGGTGTTTCCCACAAGATCGCACACAGTCGCAGCCCAAGGCGGGATAAGCGCTTCTCTGGGCAACATGCAGGAAGATCACTGGCTATGGCACATGTACGACACCATCAAGGGGTCAGATTATCTGGGTGATCAGGACGCTATCGAATTCATGTGTCGAAAGGCATCAGAAGTGGTGTATGAACTCGAGCATTACGGTATGCCCTTTGACAGGAATGCTGATGGCACCATATATCAGAGGCCATTTGGAGGGCATTCACAAAATTTTGGCGAAAGGCCTGTCCAGCGCGCCTGTGCAGCAGCTGACCGGACCGGGCATGCCATGTTGCATACTTTGTATCAGAGGAATGTCAGCGCACATTGTCATTTTTTTGTGGAATGGATGGTGCTCGACCTGATCAGGGATTATGAGGGTGTTGTGGTAGGTGTTGTGGCGCTTGAAATGGAAACAGGTGACACCGTGGTTTTCCAGGCCAAGGCCACGGTTCTTGCCACAGGCGGGGCCGGGAGGATTTTTCAGTCAAGCACCAATGCTTTTATTAACACGGGTGATGGTCTTGGAATGGCGGCGCGAGCAGGGATTCCCCTGGAGGACATGGAATTCTGGCAGTTTCATCCGACAGGAGTGGCTGGTGCAGGTATCCTGATTACTGAAGGAGTTCGTGGCGAAGGCGGCATACTGCTGAACGCCAATGGTGAACGTTTCATGGAACGCTATGCTCCTCACATGAAAGATTTGGCCAGTCGGGATGTGGTATCCCGGGCCATGGATCAGGAAATCAAGGAAGGACGTGGAGTTGGCCCGGAGAAAGACCACGTGCTGCTGAAACTGGATCACCTGGGGGTGGAGGTGATCCAGAAGCGCTTGCCTGGCATCAGGGAGATTGCCATCAAGTTTGCCCATGTGGATCCTGTGAGGGAGCCCATTCCAGTGGTTCCCACCTGTCACTACCAGATGGGCGGGATTCCGACGAATTACTATGGTCAGGTGGTGGCTCCCAAAGGGGACAATCCGGCTGAAGTGGTACCGGGCCTTTATGCCATTGGAGAATGTGCCTGCGTGTCTGTTCATGGTGCCAACCGGTTGGGCACCAACTCGCTGCTGGACTTGCTCGTTTTTGGCAAGTCAGCAGGTGATCATGTGGCTGGATGGCTGGCCACGAACCCGCAACACAGAGATTTGCCGGGGGATGCAGCGGATCAATCCGTGGCGCGTCTTTCCCGTATTGATAAGGCTCAATCAGGGGAAAGCGTGGCGGCGGTCTCGGCTTCCATGCGCAAGGTGGTGCAGCATCATGCAGGTGTGTTCCGCACGGGGCCCTTGCTGGAAGAAGGGGTGGTGAAAATCTCAGAAGTGGTGGACCGTGTCCATTGCACTGCCATTCAGGACAAAAGCAGAGTCTTCAATACGGCCCGAATTGAGGCACTTGAACTGGAAAACATGGCCATAGTGGCCCAGGCCACCCTGGTCTCGGCGCTTGCCCGTCAGGAAAGTCGTGGCGCGCATGCAAGGGATGATTTTCGGGAACGTGATGACAAGAATTGGTTGAAGCATTCCCTCTGGTATCTCGAAGAAAATCGGTTGGAATACAAGCCAGTCAATTTGCAGCCATTGACAGTAGAGTCCTTTGAACCCAAGGTCAGGGTCTATTGACCCTTGAAGGCCAGCGCATGAAATTCAGCATATACCGGTATAACCCAGAGAAAGACGAAAAGCCCTACATGAAGGATTATGACGTGGAGCTTCAGCATACGGATCGCATGCTTCTGGATGCCATTCTTCGCATTAGGAGCATGGATGATTCACTGGGTTTGCGTAAATCATGCCGTGAAGGGGTATGTGGCTCGGATGGCATGAATATCAATGGAAGAAACGGATTGGCTTGCATCACCCCTCTGAAAGACCTGAAGGAACCCGTCGTATTGAGGCCATTGCCTGGGTTGCCGGTAATCAGGGATCTTATCGTAGATATGAGTCAGTTTTTCAGGCAATACCATTCCGTAAAACCTTATCTGATCAATGACAGCCCTCCCCCGCAGAAAGAAAGGCTGCAATCTCCGGAAGACCGGGAAGAGTTGAACGGCCTTTATGAATGCGTTCTCTGTGCCTGTTGCAGCACATCCTGTCCTTCCTTTTGGTGGAATCCGGATAAGTTTCTCGGGCCGGCTGCTCTTTTACAGGCTTACCGCTTCATTGCAGACACTCGAGATGAAGCGACCAGCGAACGTCTGGATAACCTGGATGACCCTTATCGACTGTTTCGCTGTCACACCATCATGAATTGTGTCGACGTGTGTCCAAAAGGGCTTAATCCAACAAATGCAATCGGAAAGATCAAGGAACAGATGGTCAAACGAATGGTTTGAAAGGGCGCACACGAGATGGTCCGCGAACAGGAAAAATTGCGCTGGAGAAGCAGGAGAGGATTGCTGGAACTGGATTTGCTGCTTGAGCGCTTTCTTGCAAACCATCTGGAAACCATGAGCCAGGAAGACATCAAGATATATGATGCGTTGTTGAAATTGGCGGACAAAGATTTTTTGGATCTTGTCATGGGGGAAATGTTGCCACCCGACAAGGATTGGGAGACTGTCCTTGGCAAAATCAGAAAGGCTTGAAAATGGAGAGGGCAGATGAAGCTTAAAGGCAAAGCTGTATTGTCATATGGTGATGGAAACGCGGTGGAATTGCCCGTGTATTCCGGTTCCATTGGTCCGGACGTCATGGATGTCAGGGCGTTTGGTCAAACAGGCATGTTTACTTATGATCCGGGTTTCCTGTCCACAGCCAGCTGCAAATCGGCCATTACGTACATTGATGGGGAAGCAGGACTCCTGTATTACAGAGGGTATCCCATCGAACAACTGGCCGATCACTCCGATTTCATGGAGGTTTGTTATCTATTGCTGAATGGCGAGTTGCCCAATGCCCAACAGCGCCGTGATTTCGAAAAAAATATTCGAAGACATACCATGGTGCATGACCAGCTGACCAATTTTTTCAAAGGGTTCAGACGAGATGCGCATCCCATGGCAGTCATGGTAGGTGTGGTGGGAGCTCTTTCGGCTTTCTATCATGACGCCTTGAACATCACAAAACCTGAACACCGGGCCTTATCTGCGACAAGGCTTCTGGCGAAGGTTCCCACCATTGCGGCCATGTGTTACCGGTACAACACGGGCTTGCCATTCATGTATCCCAGAAACGACTTGAATTACGCGGCCAATTTTCTTTACATGATGTTTGCAACTCCATGCGAGGAGTACATTCCCAACCCAGTTCTCGTCAAGGCGTTTGATCGGATCCTCCTCTTGCATGCAGATCATGAGCAAAACGCATCCACGTCCACAGTCCGATTGGCGGGATCCAGTGGTGCAAATCCTTTTGCCTGCATTGCAGCAGGGATCGCTGCCCTGTGGGGACCTGCTCACGGCGGGGCCAATGAGGCTGTTCTCAGACAATTGTCAGAGATCGGAGATGTGTCACAGGTGGGCAAGTACATCGCAAGGGCCAAGGATAAAAATGACAATTTCCGACTCATGGGCTTCGGGCACCGTGTATACAAGAACATGGATCCCCGTGCGGGAGTGATGAGAAGAACTTGCCATGAAGTGCTGAATGAACTGGGTCTTCATGATGATCCGCTTTTTCAGCTGGCTTTGAAACTTGAACAGATTGCACTTGAGGATGATTATTTCATTTCCAAAAAACTGTATCCAAACGTGGATTTTTACTCAGGCATCGTCTTGAAAGCGCTAGGCATTCCAGTCAGCATGTTCACTGCAGTCTTTGCTCTGGGAAGAACAGTGGGCTGGATCAGCCAATGGAATGAAATGGTCAGCGACGAGGATCAGAAAATTGGCAGACCTAGGCAGTTGTATGTGGGTTCTGCAAAACGGGACTGGGTTCCCATGGATGACCGCACATAGGAAGGAACCTGTTGGGGAGGCCCGGTAATGATGAAGCAGGAACAGGAAAATTCATTCCTCTATGCTGCTAATGCTGCATACATGGAAGAGATATACGACATCTATCTGGCAAACCCTGATGGAGTGGATGTCAAATGGAAAGCGTATTTTGATGTACTCCAGTTAGCAGACGGTCCCAGAGACATTTCAACTTCCTTCATTCGTGTTGCATTGGCCGAATGGGGGCGTCATGAAACGAAGCCCCCGTCAAAAAAAGTATACCCATCGCCCGATATCAGGCAGGTGGCCGTGTTGCAATTGATCAACGCCTATCGCTTTCAAGGCAACAGGATTGCGAAGCTGGACCCTTTGGAGCGTCTGCCAGTTCCGGAAATTCCTGAATTGCAACTATCGCATTATGGTCTGACGGTGGCAGACCTTGATGCAGAGTTTGATACGGGTTCCCTGGTCGGGCCGAAGCGTTCGTCATTGAGGGAAATCATTGCAGCATTGGAGAGCACTTATTGCGGCCATGTGGCTGTGGACTACATGTTTTTGAACCGAACGGATCAGAAGCGCTGGATCCAGAACAAGTTTGAAGGTTGTCGCTCAGGAGCGGATTTTTCAAAAGAAGCACGCATACGATTGCTACAGCATGTGACGGCTGCAGAAACCCTGGAGCGTTTTTTGCATACTCGCTATACGGGGCAGAAGCGTTTTTCCCTGGAAGGAGGAGAAAACCTTATTCCCATCGTCAACGAATGCATCCAGCGGGCGGGAGCGGCAGGAATTCAGGAAATCGTGATTGGAATGGCTCACCGGGGAAGGCTGAATGTGCTTGTCAATTGTATGGGAAAGATGCCCAAGGACCTCTTTCTGGAATTTGAAGGACAACATGCACATTCGCTTTCTTCAGGTGACGTGAAATATCACCAAGGGTTTTCTTCGGATATTCGTACTTCAGGAGGGCCGGTTCATCTGACCCTGGCATTCAATCCTTCTCATCTGGAAATCGTTAATCCAGTGGTCGAAGGTTCGGTGCGTGCCCGACAGGATCGCAGACAGGATTGGGAAGGTGAACAGGTGTTGCCCCTTCTGATTCATGGCGACGCCGCGTTTTCCGGTCAGGGCGTGATTATGGAGACCCTGTCTTTGTCCAAGACGAGGGGTTATTCCACAGGGGGAACCCTGCATATCGTGATCAATAACCAGATCGGGTTCACCACTTCCGATCCACGCGATACCCGTTCTTCTACTTATTGCACTGACGTAGTGAAAATGATCGATGCGCCCGTGTTTCACGTGAATGGGGACGATCCTGAAAGGGTGTTGCTGGTCACGCAGATCGCACTGGATTACAGAAATACCTTTCACAGCGATGTGGTGATTGATCTGGTTTGCTACAGGCGGCATGGGCACAATGAGCAGGATGAACCCATGATAACGCAACCATTGATGTACAAAAAGATTGCAAGTCATCCCACCACCCGGCAATTATACGTGCAACAACTTGAACGGCAGGGGTACCTCGGAGAAGGTGAGGGTGAAAGAATGGTGCAGGAGTACCGTTCGGCACTCGACTCGGGGGTGTTGCTTGAAAACACCGTACTGAAGGATCATGTCAATCCATTTTCTGTTGACTGGAGTCTGTACAGAACAAAAGATTGGCGAGCTTCAGCAGAAACCGCAGTGTCACTGAAAAAACTTCGTCAATTATCAGACAAGCTCACAACTGTGCCTGACGGTTTTTCATTGCATCCCACTGTACAAAAAGTACTGGATTCCAGGCGTCAGATGGGATACGGCAAAGTGCTTCTGGACTGGGGTATGGCCGAATCTCTGGCGTATGCATCATTACTTGATGAAAGCTATGGAATCAGGCTTTCCGGGCAGGATTCCGGGCGAGGTACTTTTTCCCATCGTCATGCCGTATTGCACGATCTGAATCGCCAGCGCTGGGATTCAGGCATCCATATTCCTTTGCAACATATTTCAGACACGCAAGGGACGTTTACAGTCATCGATTCGATTCTTTCGGAAGAAGCCGTGCTGGGATTTGAATACGGTTATGCTACAGCTGAACCGCGTCAACTGGTTCTGTGGGAAGCTCAATTCGGAGATTTTGCTAATGGGGCCCAGGTGGTGATTGATCAGTTCATCAGTTCGGGCGAGGCCAAATGGCGACGCCTGTGCGGTCTGACGTTGTTG
>JAJZEL010000116.1 GCA_021828575.1 Pseudomonadota bacterium | reverse complement strand
GGTCAGCCACTGTCGCAACCCCCAGAGACTTCGGGGGTTGAATCCCGTGATCAGCAACCGGCCTTCGGGCACGAGGACCCGGTCCATCTCCCGCAGGATGGCGTGGGGATGGGATGAAAACTCCAGGGCATGGGGCAGCACGGCCAGATCGATGCTCTGCGTGGCTACAGGCAAAGCCTGTGGCCTGGCGCGCACCTTCACGGGACCACACATGTCCACCGTCAGCTTATGGGGAATCCGGTTGGCACGAAGCGCATCAAATTCCGGAAGAAACGCTTGCAACGCATTGAATCCAAATATATTGGACACAGCATCATCCACCAGGGCCTGTTCACGTTCCAACACGTAAACACCCAGCGGTGTCTGAAACCAGTCATGCAAGGATGGGCAGCTCATGACAGAATTGTAGACCAAACGCGCCTTCATGGAGCAACTCACGTGGTTTCACCGAATGTGGAAGGCATCCCTGCCTTCGAGGACAACTACCTCTGGGTCCTGCGCCACGGGTCTCATGCCGTGGTGGTGGATCCGGGCGATGCCGACCCGGTGCTGGAATACCTGTCCAACGAAAGTCTGACGCTTTCGGGCATCCTGCTGACCCACCATCACCCGGATCATGTGGGTGGCGTGGCAACCCTGCTGGCCTTCACCCCCCACGTGCCCGTGTATGGTCCGAAGGACGACCGCATGGGCATGGTCACCCAGCCCGTGAAGGAAGGCGACCTCGTGACGCTACCGAACCTGTCGCTGCCCCTGCGCGTGCTGGAAGTGCCCGGACACACTGCCAGTCACGTGGCTTACGCAGGTGACGGCCTGCTGTTTTGTGGTGACACGCTGTTTGCCTGCGGCTGCGGCCGCCTGTTCGAGGGAACCCCGGCCCAGATGCTGGCCTCATTGGACAAGCTGGCCTGCCTGCCTCAAAATACCCGGGTTTATTGTGCCCACGAGTACACCTTGTCAAACATTGCTTTTGCCCTGGCCGTGGAGCCGGACAATCCGGCCCTGACCATGCGCGCCACAGAGGTTCGTGCCCGGCGCCAGCAGGGTCTGCCCACCGTGCCCAGTCTGTTGTCCCTGGAACTGGCCACCAACCCTTTTCTTCGTTGCCATGAACCCGGCGTCGTCCAATCGGTCAGTACACGTTCTGCCCAGTCCCTGCCAGACCGTACGGCCGTTTTTGCGGCCCTGAGAGAATGGAAAAACCATTTCTGACCCCGGGCCGCCTGCTGGCGGTCCTTGCGCTGGGCGTCAGCTGCCACGTGGCACAGGCGACCACCGTGGAAGACGCCACCTCGGTGACGGTCACCACTCGACCCATGAGTTCCGGAACCGGGTCTGACTCCGGAACCCGTACGGGTTCCGTGGATGTCCACACGCCCCCCCTCGAACCCATGCCCATGACGGTACCCCAGGCTCCCCCGCCCCCCGGGGCGCCGCCTCCTCCTGCCGCACCCGAATTTGCCCCTTCCATTCCCTTGCCTGTCCCCCTGATCATTGCCCCTCCAGCCAGAGACGGAGGAGCCCGCGCAGCTCCCATGTCCAATCTGCAGCCCGCACCCTATGACGACGGGTCCCTGCCGCCCGATCTCTGGGACCGCATCCGTGAAGGCTTCAGCATTACCTCGCTGCCCGACGACCCTCTGGTGTACCGGCACATCGCATGGTTTGCAGCACGGCCCGACTACGTGGAACGCACCGTGGAACGCAGTCGCCGCTATCTGTACTTCATCGTGGACGAAGTGGAGCGACGCGGCATGCCCACGGAAATTGCCCTGCTGCCCATTGTGGAAAGCGCTTTCAATCCGCATGCCCTGTCGGCCACCCAGGCCTCCGGCATCTGGCAGTTCATGCCCAGTACGGGCCGACTGTTCGGGTTACAGCAAAACTGGTGGTATGACGGTCGCCGGGACGTGGTGGCCGCCACCTACAGCGCCCTGGATTACCTGCAACGACTTTACGACGAATTTGGTGCCTGGGATCTGGCCCTCGCCGCCTACAACTGCGGCGATGGCAAGTTGCGCAGGGAAATTGCCTTCAATCGGGCGCACGGCTTGCCCGCCGACTTTGGTCACCTGAGGCTGCCGGACCAGACACGCAATTACATCCCGCGCCTTCTGGCCGCCAAGGCCATCGTCATGAACCCCGAAAAATACGGACTGGTGCTGCCATCAATTCCTGACGAACCCTATTTTTCCGTGATCACCACCACAAAACGGCTGGATACCAAAGTGGCCGCCCAGTTTGCAGAAATGCCCGAAGATGACTTCCTGATGCTGAACCCGGGATTCAATCGCCCCGTCATCACCCTGAGCCGTGGAGCTCAGCAGAACATCCTCGTGCCTGTAGCTGTGGCCGACCGATTCATTCAGCGCCTTCAGGATCCCCAGGTCACCCTGGTCACCTGGAAGACCCGGCAATTGCACCGGGGTGAACGTTTTGAACATGTGGCCAACCAGTACGGCATGAGCAGCGAAGAGCTCAAACGCATCAATGGCATTTCCAGTAATAAGACAGTGGCAGGGGGCGGCGTCATTCTGGTGCCTGACCAGTCGGGTCAAAACGACGAAGGCCTACAGGACCTCAAAGGCAAGCCCGAATCCGAAATTCCCGATCCCCACGCACGCAGCAAGCACCATAAATCCCATAAGTCATCCCATACCCGCGTGGCCTCCCGACACCACACGCACGGCCATGCCAAGTCGTCCTCTTCCGGGAAAAAAAGCACCAAGACCACCAAGGCTTCGAATCACGACTCGAATACCTGAAAAAGCAATCGATCACAGGAGTTGTCGAGCCCGAAAGGCAGCCGCATGACCTGAGCGGGGTCCTACGCTGATCGGAAAGCGGCCCTTCAACGTCCGAGGTGAAGCTGGACCGACGGCGTTGCCTCGACAGATGGGTGACGCCTCACGCGCCGGCCTGCAACGAACGTTTCCATTCTGCCAGCGCAATTGCCATCGATGCCTCCAGCCATTCCGCGAAGCGCTTCTCTGTGGTGTCGAACGACTCCGCATAGTTGAACTGAAAAAGTTCCGTGGCGGCAGGATGCAAAGCAATTGGTTCGGTCCCACCTTCCTCTCGTGGAGCCTTCATATAGGTAAAAGCGGATACTGCCAGGATTCCGGTATCATCTGGACCATAACCATGGAAGCTCACGACATAGTCAAAGTCCTGATCCGTGGTAAGGGTGACTCGCACCCAAGTGCGAAACCTCTCAAAGTTGGCGAAGTAATCAAAGCGCTTCGCGATATCAACGATCTGCTTTTGAAAGTAGTGACGCTGATTAGATGAGTTGTCAGCCGAGTTCGATCTAGCGTGATACTTAGCCTGCCTGTGCGGTGGAGTGAGCGACGGAAGTTGTTGATCCAGACTTGTTGCAAGCTCACCGAACTTCATCTCAACATACTTAAACAGTTTCTCCGCATGTTCATACACTGCAGATACCTTTTGTTTCTCGCGGCTGAAGCGGCCGCGCAGGAGCTCCAGCGCGGATGCGACGACTTGATCAGCGTACTTACTCTGCTGAACCTGCTGCTCAAGTCCTAGTGCCTTCAGAATGGCATCGCGCTGGCGACGCGCGAAGAAGGTAACAAGTGGTCCGAGATTGCCCGCATCGGCGATTTCCAACGCACCGATGTACTCCTTCCGATCTGCCTCACGGACAACAAGCGGGAAAAGCCCTTCGCGAAGGAAGACCAAGGAAGCGAGCGCGCGAGCCACGCGTCCGTTGCCGTCTTGAAACGGGTGAATCTGAGTGAAGCGATGGTGTAGCCAAGCTGACTTGAGTTCAGGGGTATGGGTCCCCTCGGCTTCGCGATACATGCGAATGAGTGCCTCCATTTCATCCTTTGTCAACTCTGGTGGGCAGTACGAGTGCATCTCGCCATTGGGGCGGCGTGGATTGTTTGGAAGAGTCTTGTACTGACCTTTCTGGAGAGTGACGCGGATTAGGTCGCCTGACTCCGTGACTGCTTCTGTGTAGTCCTGGTGCGCGGTGAACTGTGCCTGGAGCCCTCGGACGAAGTGCTCTGTCAGCGGTTCCTCGCCCTTGATGTATCCAAACAGACCCTCGACAATTCCCAAGTGATCGTTGATCAGCGTTTGAATGTGCTCGGCGTCGCTCTGCGACACGCCACCACGGTGGGCGATAATCGAAGATTCAATGCCCTGCTCAATGAGGACTTCTGTAACGCCGCGATCCCAAGTGTACAGGCGTTCGATGATTCCGGTCTCGATTGCCCATTCGCGTTTGAGCTTCTTGATAAACTCTTTATAGGCGCCATCCTTCTCAAGCGCTGTTTTCCGTTCTTTCCAGACGGATGATAACGCTTGGAGTTCAGGAAACTCGTAGGTATTTGGAGCTGGGAAGGGCTCAATCCGCTGGTAGCTCATATCAATGGATATTGCGCGTTGTCCTAAGTGGTCGTGAGTCAATAAATAATTGGACCATTTTAGCCCTTTGCTGTTTCATCGTATAGTTCAACTTGGCATACCTGTCTTGGATCAGCGGTTCATGCGGGTATAGATGGCGTGGCAGTTGCCGAAGCGCTTGGGCAGCGCTGAGTGTTCAGCAACAATCAGATAAACAGTCATGGCAAACAAGAATAACGGTAAGCCTGCGCTGTCCATCACATTCCGGCTTTGCACGTCTCGAACGTAAGGCTTAGTCACCGGAAAAATCAATCATGAAATCTGGTTACCTGAAAAAACGCTATCTTCTCCCTGGCACCGCTTCCAGAAGGCGACGCGTGTAAGGATGCTGCGGATCGGCAAATAACCGGTCTGCCGGACCGGCTTCCACCACACGACCCTGCTGCATCACCAGAATGTCATCAGCCATGTGGTGCACCACGGCCAGGTCATGTGAAATGAACACGTAGCTCATGTGGTATTCGTCCTGCAGGTCCCTCAACAGGTTGAGTACCTGGGCCTGCACGGACACATCCAGGGCAGACACCGATTCGTCACACACCAGCACTTCCGGGCGCAAAGCCAGACACCGGGCAATGGCAATGCGCTGGCGCTGCCCGCCCGAAAATTCGTGGGGATACCGTCCCATGGCGTTGCGAGGCAGGCCCACCTGGTCCAGCAATTCACGGGCGCGTTCCTCGCGCTCAAGGCGGGTGGTTCCCACCCCGTGCAACAACAGGGGCTCCATCAGGATATGGGCCACAGTGAACCGCGGATTGAGCGACGCATAAGGGTTCTGGAACACGATTTGCACCCCGTGCGGCCCCGTGCCCACCTCCACGCTGCCCTGGTCAGGACGCAAAATGCCGGCCAACATCAGGCCCAGGGTGGTTTTGCCGGAGCCCGACTCACCCACCACCCCGAGGGTGCGGCCCTGACCCACTTCCAGTGACACATCCCGCACGGCAGAAAAAACCCGCTGCTTCCACAAACCCTCACGAATCACGTAATGCTTGCACAGGCCCCGGGCGGTCAGGAGCACCTCGCCACCAGGTGACACCGGGCTCCTCTGGGGCGGTGGCGAAGCTGCTCTGGTGGCCCCACGCATGAAATCCTCGATGACCGGCAGGCGTCGTGGCCGTTCCCCCATGCGCGGACGGCACGCCAGCAGGGCCTGGGTGTACGGGTCTGCAGGCGCGTCAAACACCTGGCGCAAGGACCCGGCCTCGCGCAGTTCGCCGTGACGCATCACCACCACCTGCGTGGCCAGTTCCGACACCAGAGCCAGGTCATGGGTGATGAACAGCATGGACATGCCCATGTCCTGCTGCAGCTTCATGAGCAACTCCATGATCTGTCGCTGGATGGTCACGTCCAGTGCTGTGGTGGGTTCATCGGCAATCAGCAGGCGGGGATGGGTACTGATGGCCATGGCAATCATCACGCGTTGCTGTTGCCCGCCCGACAGTTCATGAGGATAGGCGTCCAGGCGCCGGCGCGGTTCGGGAATGCCCACCAGTTCCAGCAGTTCGGCAGCCCGGTCCCGGGCCGCTTGGCGTGACAGCCCCATGTGCAGACGCAATCCTTCCATGAGCTGTGCCCCCACGGGGAATACCGGATTGAGGGACGTCATGGGTTCCTGGAAAATCATGGCCATTTCCCGGCCACGCAAGGCCTGCCAGCGCTCTTCGCCACCCTGCAGCAGGTTGTGACCCTGCCAGACAATTTCACTTTCACCACCCAGTTGCGCCAGGCCCTGTGGCAACAGTCCCATGAGAGACAGGGCCGTGACGGACTTGCCGCTGCCGGATTCGCCCACCAGCGCCAGCGTGGTCCGTTCCGGAAGATCGAAACCAAGGTTCCTGACAGCTGTGGTTGAACGTCCGCGTCCCGTCTGAAAATCCACACGCAGGTTACGCACGCGCAGCAGCATCAATCCTCCCTCCTCTGCAGGCGCGGATCCAGTGCGTCACGCAAGGCGTCCGTGAGCATGCTGAAAGCGGTCACAAGAATGGCCATGGCCGTACCGGCCGCCGCAAGCTGCCACCATTTGCCCAGCACCAGCTCATTCTGGGCCTCATTGAGCATGCTGCCCCAGGACACCACGTCCACAGGAACACCAAACCCCAGAAAACTCAGGATCACTTCCGACTTGATGAATCCCACCACATTGAGGGACAACTGAACCAGAATCACGTGGCTGGTATTGGGCAGGATGTGCACGAACATGCGGCGTGCATGGGAAGCCCCCATGGCGGCCGCAGCCAGCACATATTCACGCGACCGGTGCTTGAGGAATTCCGCCCGCATGAGCCGGAACACACCCGTCCATCCCGTGAGCCCGAGGATGAGGATGAGGGTGGTCACTCCCCGCTCCTGAAGCACGGCCGCAATGGCAAATACCAGCAGCAGATAGGGGATGGCCGTGAACACGCCGAACAGCCAGTTGAGTCCATCATCCACCCAGCCACCAAAATAGCCTGCCAGAGCACCCAGAAAGGTTCCCAGAGCCGTGGCCAGCAATGCCGACACCAATCCCACCATCAGGGATGTCTGACTGCCCTTGACGAGCTTGGTGAGGACATCGTGCCCCCATTTGTCGCCTCCCAAGGGCAAAGTCAGCCGCCTGGGAAGGTCGTGGGTGACCAGATCATGAGGATACTCACGACGAATGTCTGCCAGCACGCTTCCCAGTGGGTCGGTCAGGCCGTACAGGCTGGGTGGGGTGGCCGGTTCAGGAGGAGGAGGCAGGGCTTTTGCCGTTTCGTCCTGATCGTTGGCCCAAAAGGGCGGAGGCGCATAGTTTACGCCCACCTCGCGCGTCCAGTCACGGGCAATCCAGCCCATGGAGGACAGCAGCACCACACCCAGATAAAACAGGACGATGACCAGGGAAACCAGGCCCACACGGTCGCTGCGCAAACGGCGCCAGGCCAGAACCCACAGACCTGGGGAACGGACGGGTTCAGTCATCCTGCTTTCCCTCCAGGCTGACGCGCGGATCCAGTGCCCGGTAAAGCATGTCCGCCAGCAGGTTGGCCAGCAGGGTGGCCACGGCCACGTACACCGTGGCGGCCTTGATCACCGGAAAATCACTGCGTTCCACGGCCATGATGATTTCGCGCCCGATGCCGGGGATGGCAAAAAACCGCTCCAGCAGGAAGGCGCCCGTGAGCAGGCCGGGCAACCCCATGAGCACGTTAGTCACGATGGGAATGGCTGCGTTGCGCAACACGTGTACCAGCAGGATGCGCCGTTCGGAAAACCCCCGGGCACGCGCCGTGCGCACATAGTCCTGATGAATCTCATCCAGGATGAAGGTGCGGTAAAGCCGCAGGGAAGGCGCCACGCTCACGAACAGGCCCAGCAGAATGGGCAGCACGGCATAAGACGTGAGGTTGCGCCACAGGTCATCGCTCCAGCCCTTGACCGGAAACCAGCCCAGCAACGAGGCAAAGACGTACTGGCCCACGATGATGTAGACCAGCAGGCTGATGGACATGACCACCGTGCTGGTCACCATGAGGGTGCGGTCCAGCCATTGGCCCCGCAGGGCGGCTACCAGCAGCGCCAGCGATACGGCTACGCCGGTTTCCAGCACCAGCATGGGCACCAGCAGCGTCAGGGAGGGTCCCAGCCGTGTCCGGAAAATATGCGATACCGGCTCGCGGGTGGCCCAGCTCAGACCAAAATCGCCTGTCACGATCTGCTTCACGAACACCCAGAGCTGGTAGACCACAGAACGGTCCAGCCCCAGTTGGTGACGGATGTTGGCAATGTCCTCGGGGCTTGCCATCTTGCCCGCCAGCAGGTAGGCCGGGTCTCCCCCCACCCAGTTGAACAGAAAGAACACCAGCAGCACCACGCCCAGCAGGGTGGGAATCATTTGCAGCAGGCGCCTGAGGATGAAGGCGGACCAGTTCATGGGGCAGGCATCCGGGCAGGGTCCAGATCCAGGTAGGACCACACGGAAGGCAGGATGGGATGGGCCTTGTACCCCACTACCCAGGGTTGTGACAGCACGTTGCGAATGGCCGTAGTGCTGACCTTGGTCACACCTTTCAGTTCCAGCATGCGGGCCAGCTGGTGGTAGAGGACGTCACGCTCGGGCGAATCGGGCATCGTCAGGGTTTTTTCGTAAAGGCGGTCCCATTCCGGATCCTGGTAGCAGGAGGCGTTGTTTTCATGGGTATGGGGACCGTACCAGAGCTGCATGAAATTGTCCCCGTCGGGATAGTCGGCAATCCAGGCCGACAGTCTCATCTGGATGCGACACTGGCGTTCGGCCCGGATGATGTCGGGAAAACGCAGCTTCTCACTCTGGAAATGAATGCCCAGGCGATCCAGCGACTTCTTCATCATTTCGTCCAGTTCCCGGTCCTGGGAGGACACGCTGGTGGTGTAACGCACCACCAGGGAACTTCCATCGGGCATGCGCCGATAGCCATCCATTCCCCGGGCAAAACCCATGCGGTCCAGCAGGTGGTTGGCCAGTACCGGGTTGTAATCCAGCAGGCTGCGATAGGCGGGATCGGCCCCCGCCACGCCAGCAGGGATGGGATAGGCATTGCGCACCGACTGGCCCTTGGCCAGCACGCGGATCATTTCCTGATCGTTCTGCGCCATGAAAATGGCACGACGCAAGGCAATGCGCTGCGGGGTCATGCCTCCCAGCACCGGGTCCTGCTGGTTGATGAAATAGTAGGCAATGGAAGGGTCTTCGATGCGGTCGAGTCGCACGCCGCGCCGGACCAGATCCGGCTTCAGATGGCTGCCGCGCAGGGCCAGGGGGGCAAATTGGCCGGACAGGCCCATGACGTCCACTTCGCCCCGCGCAAAGCTGAGCCAGGCAGACTGGGGTTCATCCACGATCTGGATGTCGATGCGGTCGATTTGCGGAATCACCTTGCCACGCATGACCCGGGCAATCTGCTGGCTGTCCGGGTCCTGTCCCGGATCGAAGTCCCAC
>JAJZEL010000079.1 GCA_021828575.1 Pseudomonadota bacterium | reverse complement strand
AAACGCTGGTTGCGCGACACAGACAACAAATGCACTACCACGCAGAACCGGGGACCACTCCAGCCTTCATAAGCCGAATAATCCACACCGCACAGATCAATCAGTTGCTCGAATTTCAGATCGTCACGCAGACGCTCTGCCGTTGCAGCCCAGCTTTGGGCACGAATGGTGACAGTGAGTTCCTTCAGGCTGATCTGGTGGGCCACCACCTCCTCACCCAGGGTCTCCATTACGGACTGCGCAAGCTGTTCAAGCACTGTCAGTGTCTCCATCAGGCCACACGCGCAATGGTATTGGTGCGGCGGATTTTCTGCTGCAACTGGATGATGCCAAACAACAACGCTTCAGCCGTTGGTGGACAACCAGGCACATATACGTCCACTGGAACAATCCGATCACAGCCACGCACCACCGAGTAGGAGTAATGATAGTAACCTCCCCCGTTGGCACACGACCCCATGGAAATCACCCAACGAGGCTCAGCCATCTGGTCATACACTTTGCGCAGTGCGGGAGCCATCTTGTTGCAGAGTGTTCCCGCCACCACCATGAGGTCCGACTGTCGCGGGCTAGGCCGAAACACAACACCAAAACGGTCCAGGTCGTAACGGGCGGCTCCCGCGTGCATCATTTCCACTGCACAACATGCAAGCCCGAATGTCATGGGCCACAATGATCCTGTGCGTGTCCAGTTGATAATGGTATCGAGACTTGTAGTCACGAAACCCTCTTTCATTACGCCTTCAAGCGCCATGGCAACCTCCCGCGCAAAATGCGCAACCACCACCTGATTTCATGAGGATCATTCCCACTCGAGCGCACCCTTGACCCATTCGTATGCAAAGCCGACCACCAGAATGCCAAGGAAGACCAGCATGGCCACAAAACCGAATGTGCCAATGTCTTTCAGCACCACAGCCCAAGGAAAAAGGAATGCAATTTCAAGATCGAAAAGGATGAAGAGAATCGCTACCAGATAGTAGCGAACATCGAAACGCATGCGTGCGTCCTCGAAGGCTTCGAAGCCGCACTCATAGGGAGAATTTTTTTCCGGATCCGGCTTGTGTGGCGCCAGAAACCTGCCCATCAAGGCAGGGACAACACCCATCACCAAGCCAATGACGATAAAAAGCAGCACCGGTACATAATTTTGCACCATGATGTTATCTCTCTTGTTGTATTTAGTGTGGTGCCGATGAGCAGACTCGAACTGCTACGGCTTTCGCCACCGCCCCCTCAAGACGGCGTGTCTACCAATTTCACCACATCGGCACAGCCACAAGACCTCCGCCCGAACCTCCTCCAGTCCGGACAGGGGTGTATGTTACCTCATTACTTGGGTATTTCCGAAGATTTCGAGTCCGGCACAACGGGCATTGGAGCCGCAGGCTGCACAGCAGGCGCACCCGATGCGGATGAAGCCCCCTGCATCACACTGACCGGCCCTCCACGATGACCCGAATACCAGGTGAGCAACAAACTGGTTGAAAAGAAAACTGCCGCCATAATGGCCGTGCCACGGCTAAGAAAGTTGGCAGCACCTGCCGCACCGAACAATCCACCCGCAGACCCACTGCCAAAAGCAGCGCCCATGTCCGCGCCTTTTCCATGTTGGAGCAGTACCAGCACGATGATGCCCACCGCCGCCGCCACATGCACCAACCAAATCAACGATTCCAACATTCCCTCTTTCCCTCGGCCTGAAAGTTCAGGCACTTGCAGCAGCCTGACCTATCCCCAGAAAGTCCCCGGCCACCAGCGAGGCCCCCCCCACCAGTGCGCCATCCACATCGGGCAATCGCATCAATTCTATCGCGTTACCAGGTTTGACGCTACCACCGTAAAGAATCTGTAATCCCGAGGATACGATTGCATCCGCCTGTGCAACCCGCGCACGCAATGCAGCATGGACTTCCTGTGCCTGCTCCGGGGTGGCGCTGCGGCCTGTGCCAATGGCCCAGACAGGTTCATAGGCCAGGACTGTTTTTGCCAGCAGCCCGGGGCCAAGCCGCTGCATCACGGCATCCAACTGCCGATAAACGACTGCCAAGGTTTGGCCAGTCTCACGCTCTGACAGGGTTTCCCCCACACATACGATGGGTGTCACCCCACCTTCGAGAGCGCGCCAGGCCTTGGCTGCCACCCTTTCATCCGACTCACCATGTCGAGCCCTGCGCTCCGAATGACCCACAATCACGTACCGGCACCCCAAGTCAGAAAGCATGGAAACAGCCACTTCTCCCGTGTAAGCCCCGGAGTTTTCTTCACTCACATCCTGCGCACCCCAGGCACAGGATGTTCCAGACAGATAGTCCCGCGCCTGAACAAGGTAGGGAAAGGGCACCAGAACAGCAAAAGAGACCGCAGGCAACGTGGCTACCCCGGTAGCCACGGCATTCAGCAAAACAGGATTCCCTGCCAGGGAACCTTGCATTTTCCAGTTCCCGGCGATCAACTTGTTACGCATGACTGTATTTCTCCCCAGTTTGGGTCAACCAAACTTCCCGGTGATGTAATCTTCGGTGGCTTTTTGGTTGGGTTTTGTAAATATGCGGTCGGTTTCCCCGAACTCGATCAGCTCACCCAGATACATGTACGCGGTGTAGTCCGACACCCGGGCAGCCTGTTGCATATTATGCGTCACTATAATGACGGTGTAATCCTTTTTGAGATCATCCACCAGCTCCTCTATGTGGGCCGTGGAAATGGGATCCAATGCTGAACAAGGTTCATCCAGAAGAATTACTTCAGGCCGGATGGCTATGCAACGGGCTATGCATAATCTCTGCTGTTGTCCGCCGGACAAGCCGTTACCGCTTTGGCGCAGTTTTCCTTTCACTTCTCCCCAAAGAGCCGCTTTGGTCAGGGCCCACTCCACCCGCTCATCCATTTCGTGGGGCTTGAGACGCTCGTACAGCTTGACGCCGAACGCAATATTGTCATAGATGGACATGGGAAACGGCGTGGGTTTCTGGAACACCATACCTACCCGCGCCCTCAACATAGTGGAATCCACCTTGCTGTCCAGAACGTTCTCGCCGTCCAGAAGAATTTGCCCCGTGGCCCGGTTCTGCGGGTAAAGCTCATGCAACCTGTTGAAAGTGCGCAACAATGTAGATTTTCCACATCCCGAAGGTCCAATGAATGCCGTGACCCGGTTGGGCAGGATATCCATGGAAACGTTCTTGATGGCGTGATACTTCCCGTAGTAGAAGTTCAGGTTGCGTATGGCTATCCTGATGTCGGGTTCAGGTGAAGGACGAGGGCTCATGGGCGATCCTGTCAGTGTTTTTGTTTAAACAGTATACGGGCCAGAATATTGATGCCCAGAACGCTGAGGGTGATCAGTATGGCTCCGCCCCAGGCCAGCCGGTGCCAGTCGTCATACGGACTCATGGCAAACTGGAAAATCACCACAGGCAGATTGGCCAGCGGTCCATTCATGTGATGCGAAAGGAACTGGTTGTTCAGGGCCGTAAACAGCAGCGGGGCGGTTTCTCCGCTAATTCTCGCCACAGCCAGAAGCACGCCCGTGGCGATGCCCGTGCGCGCCGAGCGGTAGGATACCAGCATCACCACTTTCCAGCGCGGGGCACCCAGGGCAACAGCCGCTTCCCGCAGACTGTCGGGCACCAGACGGAGCATATCATCCGTTGCGCGCACCACCACAGGAATCACGATGAGCGCCAGTGCCCATGACCCCGCCCACCCGGAAAAGTGGCCTGTATTGGCTACATAAACGGTATAGATGAACAGGCCCAGAACGATGGAAGGGGCACTCAGCAAGATGTCATTGACGAATCGCGTGGCAGGTGCCAACCACCCCGTCTTGCCATATTCTGCAAGGTAGGTTCCAGCGAGTATGCCAATGGGTGTACCCACCAAGGTTGCCGTACCCACCATCATCAGGCTACCGACAATGGCGTTGTAAAGCCCACCATCACTGCCAGGTGCAGGCGTGGATTCGGACAGCAGCTTCCAGCCCAAGGCTTCTGCCCCGTGCCAGAGCAGGGTAAACAATATCCAGACCAACCAGAACAGGCCAAACATCATGGCCAATCCTGACAGGGTCAGGCCAATTGCATTGACCCTCCTGCGACGACGGTAGAGCTTGAAGGCTTCTTCGCGAAACTGCCACATGATCAGGATTTTTCCCCTTCAAGGCGTCCCAAGCGGAGCAACATGAGTTTGGCGAGGGCCAGCACGATTGTGGTGATCAGAAACAGGATCAGCCCGAGTTCGATCAGTGATGAGGTGTACAGATCGCCAACGGCCTCTGCAAACTCGTTGGCCAGGGTGGAAGCAATGCTGCTCCCAGGAGCCAATAGTGAAGCCCCTATCCGTTGGGCATTTCCGATCACGAAAGTGACGGCCATGGTCTCGCCCAAAGCCCGTCCCAAGCCCAGCATAATGCCCCCCACCACCCCGGTCCGGGTATAGGGCAAAACAACGCGCCAGACCACTTCCCATGTGGTGGCTCCCAGGCCATAGGCCGATTCCTTGAGTACTACAGGCACCAATTCGAATACGTCACGCATGACTGAAGTAATGAAAGGGATCACCATGACGGCCAGGATGATGCCTGCCGTCAGAACCCCAATACCCATGGGAGGACCTTGAAATAGCAGCCCCACCCCTGGAATATGTCCGAACACATGAATCAGCAGTGGTTGTATCCAGCGACCGAACAGGGGTACGAATACAAACAGCCCCCACATGCCATAAATGATGCTGGGAATGGCTGCCAATAATTCAATGGCTGTTCCCAGGGGGCGCTTGAGCCAGGCGGGAGACATTTCTGTCAAAAAGACCGCGATCCCGAAACTGATGGGCACTGCGATCAGCAGGGCCAAACCAGCCGTGACCAAAGTCCCGAACATGGGGACCACGGCACCGTAATGGTCCTGCACGGGATCCCAGGCGTCTGACCACAGAAACCCCAGACCAAAGGCCCTGATGGAGGGCATGCTGGTCACCACGAGCGACAGCAGGATGGCCAGAAGAGTGCCCAGCACCAGCGCAGCGAGAAGTCGAGTGATCCACTCGAACAGGAAATCGCCCAGCCAGACCCGGCGACGCGAAGCAACGGACTGTTCCGGTCCGGCGGGCGGTTTCATAGAAATCTGGGACATCATGACGCTCTTCTTCTTTGAGAGCGGAATGATAACCGCACCCACGGGTACTCCACAAATCTGAAGGGGTCATCCCCTGCAACGGACATGACCCCCGCATTCAGAACAATACCTCAGTAAACAGACTTGCCCGAAGCATCCTTGAGTGAGTGCTTCCATTCGGTTTCTACCAGTTTCACCACACTGGCTGGCATGGGAATGTAGTCCAGGGACAGGGCAGCCTTCTCTCCATTCCGGTAGGCCCAGTCAAAAAAATTCAGAGCCACTTTGCCATTCTCCGGGTTGTCCTGAACCTGCTGCATCAGGATGAAGGTGGCTCCGGTGATGGGCCAGCTGTCCTTGCCCGGTTCGTCGGTCAGAATTTCGTAAAAACCATTTTCAGCCTTCCAGTTACCATTAGCAGCGGCGGCGCTGAAGGTTTTGGCATCCGGCTGGACGAAAGAACCCGCCTGATTCTTCATGGCCACATGGGTCATGTGATTTTGCAGTGCGTAAGCATATTCCACATAACCAATGGACCCGGATTGCTGGCGTACATAGGAGGCCACACCCTCATTGCCCTTGCCATTGATGCCTGTCGGCCAGCGAACGGAGGTATTGCTGCCTACCTGATTTTTCCAATCCCCACTGACCTTGGACAGGTAATTGGTGAAAATGAACGTAGTCCCCGAACCATCCGAACGGGACACCACCAGAATATCCTGATCAGGCAACGGGATACCCTTGTTCAAGGCTGCCACTTCCGGGTCATTCCACTTCTTGACTTTGCCCAGGTAAATGTCTGCCAAGAGCGAACCGGACAGTTTCAGTTGCCCTGGTTTTATTCCAGCCAGATTGACCACGGGAACCACTCCACCTACCACCATGGGCCATTGCACCAGATGGCTGCGCTCCAGATCTTCCTTGGTCAGCGGCATGTCCGTAGCCCCAAAATCCACAGTCTTTGCCTTGATCTGCTTGATTCCCCCGCCGGAACCAATGGACTGGTAATTCAGCCCGTTACCGCTAACGGGGCGATAGGCTTCTGCCCACTTGGCGTAAATGGGGTAGGCAAAGGTAGACCCGGCGCCAGTGATGTCCTGAGCCATGGCCTGCGTCATGAAACAAAGCGACGCCAAGGTAAGGGCCAAGCGGTATTTGCGAGGGAGGGGCAGCATGGCAGTTCTCCATGAAAGTTTTGTTAAATCAAAGGGTTTTACCTAGAACGACAAAAGATTACAGGGGCTTTATGACAACTTGATTACAACCCACGGACTTAGCGTAAAGGACTCCCCCCCACCCGGATCAACAATTCAAGCCCCAAGTTCTGCCACTGGCGCATTTCAGCAAGCAGACTCGAGCGCGCCAATGGATTGGCTGCGATCCAGGAAGCCCCAATGTCCATCACAAACCCCCGGGGTCTCCATGCCAAGCGTATCCTGGGCACAGTCCCGTCTCCCCGGCCCCGGTGAACCAGTACAGCCAACCTCAGACAGAGCACCATCATCCAGCCTTCCCTCCCTGTCACACGAGGTGCCACCTTGCCCAGTTGCCCCCTTTGCCCCTGCAGCAACCCCCCCAGTAAACCCTGCTCAGTTCTGGAGAAACCAGGCATGTCAGCGTTATCTATAATGTACGCTGAATGCTTGTGGTATCCCCCATGGGCAATGGACAGCCCCACCTCATGCAACCGAGCAGCCCAACCCAGATAGGCAGCGTATTGCCGAAAGAAGTCAGGTGAGGCCAACTGCCTGAGCAGACCCAGTGCCAGGCTGTGAACGCGCCCCACCTGACGCTCGTCCACCTGGTAACGCTGCATGAAGGAACGAACCGTCATTTCCCTGATGTCCTGATGTTCCAAACGACCCAGCATCTCGAACAGCACGCCTTCGCGCAAACCGTTTTCCGTAGTTTGCATGCGCTCGATACCCAATTCCCCGAAAACCGCACACATAATGGCCATGCCTCCGGGCAACACAGGGACCCGGTCCGGTCGCAAACCTGAAAGCCCCAGACGCCGAGGGTCTCCTGAGTCTATCAACCGCTCTTTCAGAAATTCCAAGCCTTGCACCGAAATCACTCCCGGCTCGTCCCGACCATTCTGTTCCAGAAGATCAGCGAGCGCACGGGCCGTTCCGGAAGAACCCACGGCCTGCTGCCAACTGGCCGCACGAAATTTCCTGGTCAACACCTGAAGTTCGGTGGCTGCTGCCAACTGGGCACCCTGAAAACCTTGGGCAGTGACCCGACCTTCCGGAAAATAACGAGCGCTGTAACTGACGCAGCCCATATAGAGACTTTCCAGCAGCAGAGGCTTCAATCCCTGACCAAGGATGAATTCGGTGGACCCCCCTCCGATATCCACCACCAGACGCTTGCCGGGATGACTGGGTAATCCGTGGGAAACGCCCATGTAAATCAATCGGGCTTCTTCCTGGCCGGCCACGATTTCAATGGGAACGCCCAGCAACGCTTCAGCCTTTTTAAGAAAGGCTTCCGACTTCCTGGCCACGCGAAGTGTGTTGGTCCCGATGACACGAACCGCATTCGGAGGAACCCCACGCAAGCGGTTTCCAAAACGTTTCAGGCACTCCAGGGCACGATGCTGCGCCTCCAGACTCAGGGTGTTGTCACTTTGGAGTCCCGCAGCGAGACGAACTGATTCTTTCAGGGCATCTAGAGGATAGATCTGCCCGTGCACAACACGCGACACCTGAAGGCGGAAGCTGTTGGACCCCAAGTCCACTGCGGCAATAACGGTTTCAGGCATCAGGCCAGTCCCGGTTCACAAAGCCCGAATGTACCAAAATTCCCTGCCAGATGCCGAATGACAGGTCTGGAATCCGTTTCAGTAAGTGGTTTGGGTGGCCGGATGCTTCAAAAAATGCCGCGCATACCGGTGATCCATGCTGGCCGTCGGCAGAAGCAGTAGGCAGTCTGCCGTATTGAAATCAGGGTCCCAGGCCGGGGCTCCGCACACATAAGCGCCAACCCGAAGATAGGCCTTGATGAGCGGGGGGATTTCGGCAGGGATGTTTTGATCAAGTTTCTCGAGCGGCAGGGGACAACGGGGAAAAACGCTCCATTCGGCAGGCGCAGCGTAAGATGTTGCCAACTGCCTGTAGATGCTCGCCGCCGCATGTCCTCCATCGGCCATGCCCATGCTGGCGCAACCCATCAGATACTGAACCCCATGACTCTTGATATAGTCCGCCAGACCGGACCAGAGAATGGCAATGGCCGCACCACTCCGGTAATCGGGATGAACACAGGCACGTCCCACCTCCATGATCTGGGAGCGCAAATGGGCCAAACGGGTGAGATCAAATTCCGAATCCGAATAAAAGCCACCAGCTTGTTCAGCCTTGGCGGCATTCAGGATGCGATAGGTTCCCACCACTTCGTTGTTCCGGGTATCCCGTAGCAACAGGTGATCACACAGTGCATCAAAACGGTCCATGTCAACTCCGTGTTCCGGGCTGTTCAAATGCGCACCCATTTCCTCGGCAAATACGCGCCAGCGCAGTTTTTGTGCAGCCCGAAGGTCAGCCGAAGAACGGGCATACTGAAATACCAGACGCGTCTTGCGCGATTCTCCCAGCCCCTGATCCAGCCGTTGCCACATGATCGTTTCCTCACCTTGACGTGTGAGAAACTATATATGACAAGTTATTACAGTCGCGTGATGGTCAGGTTAAAGTCTCGTGAACCCTTGTAACGGCTTGCCTTGCCACGGCTGATTGTGCAAGATTCGATCATGCATTCATCTTGCTGTTTTCTGTTTTTAAGGAATAGTCGTGCCCAGCCGGTCCCACCCCCATCACTTCCTTAACCGGGAACTGAGTCTTTTGGCCTTCAACTGGCGCGTTCTCGAACGTGTGGAGGCTCCGGACATCCCGCTTCTGGAACGCTTGAGATACCTGTGCATTGTCAGCAGCAACCTGGATGAATTTTTTGAAATTCGTGTGGCTGGCCTCAAACAAATGCTGAATCAAGGCATTCAGACCTCAGGACCCGATGGACTTGCTCCCTTGGATGTCTACCAGAAAGTCTGCACCGAGGCCCACGCCTTGATTGAACATCAATATCGCCTGCTCAATGAACAAGTGCTTCCTGGCATGGCACGCGAGGGCATCTGTTTTCTCAGGCGGGGACACTGGACACCCGAACAGCGCGCCTGGGCAAGGGATTACTTTTTCAGGGAGGTGCGCCCGGTATTAACTCCCATCGGATTGGACACGGCCCACCCTTTTCCCCGCATCCTGAACAAAAGCCTGAATTTTGCGGTAGATCTTTCAGGGCAG
>JAJZEL010000194.1 GCA_021828575.1 Pseudomonadota bacterium | reverse complement strand
CGCATGCCCAGCGGTATTCCTATGGTTTGCTAGGCATCCATGAACGCGCCCAAATGCTGGGTGGCACCGTGGAGGTGACCAGCAGTCCAGGTGAGGGCACCAGCATCCTGGCCAGCCTTCCCCTGACAGGACTGGACTGAATCAGGGGTGCCGGTTCGGGTTTGACAACACCTTTTCAATGCGCCTGTCGGGAACCATCCACAGCAGCGCCACCATGAAATAGAGGAGTTGCGATGCCGTGGCAGACCAAGGGGTCATCGCAATGCCCAGGACATAGCATACCGGAGAAAGTTTGCCTTTCCAGTCGCTTCCCACGGCGCGCCTGAGCAGGGAATCTGCACCGCCGGCCCGAATGAGCGTGGTCTGCAGTATCCAGTAGGCTACGGCAGCCATTAGCAGGATCAGGCCATACAGCGCGGAAGGCCATGGAGCAAAGTGATTTTCACCCATCCAGCCCGTGGCGAAGGGAAGCAGGGATAGCCAGAACAGAAGGTGCAGGTTGGCCCAGAGTATTGGTCCTGTCACGGCTTCGCAGGTGTGAAGCAGGTGATGGTGGTTGTTCCAGTAGATGCCCACATAGAGAAAACTCAATACGTAACTGAAAAACAGGGGCATGACCGGAGCCAGTGCTGCAAAGGATTCCCCTCGGGGCACCTTCATTTCAAGCACCATGATGGTGATGATGATGGCGATGACGCCATCGCTGAACGCTTCCAGTCGACCTTTTTCCATATGCGGCACATGCTGAGGCATGCCACTCCGGAAGGCAAGCTTCAGGCGCTCATGACCTGCCCATTGCGGTCGTCCCTTTCCAGTTGGTTGAGTCCGCTGATGAGTGCACGGATGGAAGCGGTCACAATGTTGGCATCGGTGCCGACCCCGTGGCGTTCCTGACTGCCACTGGCGGGGCGCGTCACTTCAACGAAAGCACAGGCCCGGGCGTTGCCGCCGTCCTGGCTCTTGCCCATGGAGCGCTCTTCATAGCTTCTCACCTGCAGGCTGACACCCAAAAGGCGCAGTGCATGTACTGCCGCATCAATGGGGCCATTGCCTTCGCCGGTGAGCAGGTGGGTTACGCCAGCCGACTCGATGGTCAGGCGAATACCCTGTTTGCCGTCGTGCTCGAACAGGTGATGTTCCACATAACGGTAAGGTGATTCCAGGGACAGGTACTGACTGGTGAAGAGGCGCCAGATGTCAGAGGCACTCACCTCTCCGCCATGAGTGTCTGTATGGCGCTGCACCACGCCCGAAAACTCCACCTGAAGACGGCGCGGCAACACTACCCCATATTCCGTTTCCAGAAGGTAGGCAATCCCGCCTTTTCCTGACTGGCTATTGATGCGGATGACCGAGTCATAGGTTCTGCCCAGGTCGGCCGGGTCAATGGGCAGATAAGGCACGTTCCAAGGAATGTCGGGCAATTGCTGTGCCAGGCCTTTCTTGATGGCATCCTGGTGTGAGCCGGAAAAGGCTGTGAACACCAGGTCTCCCACGTAGGGGTGGCGGGGATGGATGGGGAGCTGGTTGCAGTATTCCACGGTCCGGGCAATGTCGTTGATGTCGGAAAAATCCAGCCCCGGAGAAATGCCCTGGGTATAAAAGTTGAGCGCAAGAGTCACCAGGTCCACGTTGCCAGTACGTTCTCCATTGCCAAACAGGCAACCTTCCACACGGTCAGCCCCGGCCATCATGGCCAGCTCTGCCGCTGCCACCGCGGTGCCGCGGTCATTATGAGGGTGGACGCTCAGGATGACGCTGTCGCGGCGTGCCAGGTGACGGTGCATCCATTCCACCTGATCGGCGTAAGTATTGGGGGTGGCCATTTCAACGGTGGCCGGCAAGTTGAGAATGACGGGGCGCTGTGGGGTGGAGCCCCAGGCAGCGGTGACGGCATCGCAAATCTCCAGGGCAAAATCAGGTTCAGTGCCTGAGAATGTTTCGGGACTGTACTCCAGTACCCATTCCGTTTCCGGTTGTTCCGTTGCAAGTGTCCTGACCAGATTCACGGCGTTGACCGCCATATGCAGCACTTCCTGGCGGGACATGCGAAACACGACGTCACGGAAGGGTCTGGAGGTGGCATTGTAAACATGGACGATGGCCCGGCGCGCGCCCCTGAGCGAATCCATGGTACGGCGGATCAGATGCTCGCGAGCCTGTGTCAGCACTTCGATGGTCACGTCGCCAGGCACATGATGCCCTTCAATGAGCAGTCGAACAAAATCGAAGTCCGTTTGGGAAGCGGAGGGAAACGCCACCTCGATTTCCTTGAGTCCGATGGCGCAGAGCGTTTTGAACATGCGCATTTTTCGGTCTGCGTTCATGGGTTCAAACAGGGACTGGTTGCCGTCGCGCAAGTCGGTGCTCATCCAGATGGGGGGATGTGTCAGGGTACGGGTGGGCCACTGTCTGTCAGGCAATGCCCATGCATTGAACGCAGTGTACTTTTTGGAAGGATCTCTGAGCATGGCGAAGCATCCGGAAAATTTCAATGTGAACCATCATCATACTGTCATGGCAGCGACAGACGATTGCGTTTTATCTATATTTTGCAAAATTTATGGAATATAATTGCGAAACAAATTAAATAAGTGAATTTATATTTCAACAATGATGGTTTTATAGAAATGGATAGGATTGATCTCCATATTCTGGAGATTTTGCAGCGTGAAGGCAGAATCAATAATCAGGATCTGGCTGATCAGGTGGGGCTGTCGCCCTCGCCTTGCCTGAGGCGTGTGCATGTCCTTGAGGAAAGAGGAGTCATTGTCGGTTATCAAGCCCGGCTAAATCCAAAAGCGCTGGGTTTGTCCCTGATGGCTCTGGTACACATTTCCATGGATCGGCATACCCCAGAGCGCTTCAAGCATTTCGAGGATGCAGTGTCCCGTATTCCCGAGGTGGTGGAATGTTTGCTGATCACAGGCCAGTCTGCCGATTACCAGCTCAAGGTGATGGTCAGGGACATGGAGGCCTACCAGGACCTGCTGTTGAACCGTATCACCCGCATCACGGGGGTGACCGGCGTGCATTCCAGTTTTGTGCTGCGCCAGGCGGGCGGGTTGGCGGCGCTTATTCCGGTTCCTGCTGCCACTGCAGGTAAATGAGGGCCAGACGCCCGACCAGTACATTGGCCAGACCGCTGATCACCATCAGGCCAACCACTCCCCGCACGCCAGGAATCGGTATATTCCACGACAAGTGGAACAGAGCGTTTACGATGGGCATCATGTCATTGAGCACATGGATACTCCACCACAACAAGGCGCCTGCCATGGTGCCACCCAGAATGCCTTGTGCCAGGGCATGGTACAGGAAGGGACGACGAACCTGCCGTGGGGTGGCACCCAATGAGCGGGCCACCAGCGCCTCTTCACGCTCACGCTGCCAGAGACTGACGGTATTGTCGAACAACAAGACAACGAGTAGCGTGCCCAGGAACGCCCAGACGTCCTTGGCCGCTCCCCAAAGACTGTCAAGGAGGGTTTCGCGGCGTTTGGCCCAGCTTTCGTCCAGTTGTACGCGGTCCACCTGTTTCTGGGCTTCAAGAAAGCGTTTCAGGGCGGTCAGTCCAGCGGGTGTGGTGTCGCGTGCACGAATCACGAAAGTGGCGGGCAACGGATTGTCCTTGAGGTTGCTTAGCGCACCCTGGAGTCCAGGCGCGGACTGCAGTTCCTTCAGGGCATCATCGCGGGACACATAACGGAAAGTGCGCACTTCGCTGCGCGCCGCCAGTGTATCCCACACAGCCCGCACTTCAGGTTCGCTGGCTTCAGGCTTCATGAAGACCACGATGGTGGGTTCCAGCCAGATCACTTCGCCCGGGGGTTGGGTGAAGTCGTCGGCCAGCAGTGACAAGCCGGTAAACGCAGCCAGCAGCATTCCAAGCACCAGCAAGCGCACCAGTTCGCGTAGCGGAGAACCCCAGAACCAGCGGCGGGACTGGCGCTGGGCATACAGATGCTGGTATAGCCAGGTTTTCATGTGACGGCATCCTGTTGAACGCGTCCTTTTTGCAGGCGAACCTCGCGCATAGGATGTACCCGGAAGGGCGCTGTGCTGGCTGAAAAAATCACAGTGATGCCTGCCAGACTAAATAATTGCAGCGCTTCCATCAGGCGGGCAGACTCGGTATCGTCCAGGGAAAAAAACGGATCATCGGCCAATAGCAGGCCAGGTCGGTTCACGAAAGCCCGGGCCAGTGCCAGTCGTTGGCGTTCGCTGATGGTCAGGGTGCCAGCACGCCTGGTGCGCAGAGTGTCCAGTCCTGTGCGTTGCATGGCCGTGCGCACACGTTGGGTGATGATGCTTTCCGGAACCCCGGAAAGGCGTAAAGGGTAAGCCACATTAGCCTCGACGTTCCAGTAGGATACAAGGAATGGGGGACGAGAAACCCAGCCCACATGTTGCCGCAAGCCCTTTCTGGCCGTCCCGCTCAATCGGGAAATGTCCTGTCCGTTAAAGGTCACGGTGCCTCTCGAAGGGGTCTCCATGCCTGCAAGCAATCGCAGCAGGGTGGTTTTTCCTGCGCCAGCCGGGCCGGAAAGGCAGGTCATTTCGCCGTCCGGAAATGTCAGGGACACCTGGTCAAGGGCGGGTTTCCGATCCTGACCGTACACCTTGTCCACTGCATCCAGGACAATCATTCTACCAGTGCGTCCACAAAACTGCGGGCATCGAATGGCAGCAGGTCTTCCAGGCCTTCTCCTACGCCAATGAAGCGGATGGGTATGGGATGCTCCCCGGCCAGGGTTACCAGCATACCCCCTCGCGCGGTGCCATCCAGCTTGGTCACCACCAACCCGGTCAACTGTATGGCTTCATCAAACGCCCGTACCTGTGCCAGGGCATTCTGCCCAGTGCCGGCATCCAGGACCAGCAGAACCTCGTGGGGGGCAGAAGGGTCTGCCTTGGTCACGACTCGTCTGACTTTGCGGATTTCTTCCATCAGGTGCAACTGGGTGGGAAGCCGCCCGGCCGTGTCAGCCAGGACCACGTCAATGTTGCGAGCCCTGGCTGCGTGGATGGCATCAAAAATGACAGCGGCAGAATCTCCCTTTTCCTGAGTGATGACGGGCACCTGGTTGCGTTCTCCCCATTCCAGCAATTGGGCGACGGCTGCGGCGCGGAACGTGTCGCCGGCCGCGAGCAGTACGCTATGGCCCAGTTGCTGGAAATGCTGTGCCAGTTTCCCGATGGTGGTGGTTTTGCCCGCGCCGTTGACGCCCACGAACAGGATGACGAAAGGATGATGCGCCCGGTTGTCCATGGGGCGTTCCAGGGGTTGCAGCAGGTTGACCAGGGCAGTCTTGAGCAGAGGCTTGAGTTCGCTGGCGTCCTTGATGTGCTGCTGACGGGCTTCGCGTTTCAGGTCGTTGATGAGCGTCTGGCTGGTGCGCGCTCCCACGTCTGCGCTGATGAGGGCCTCTTCCATAGATTCAAACCAGGCATCATCCAGCGGTCGGCTGAACAGGCCTCCAAGACCTTGCGTCAGCTTTGTCCGACTGTGGCTCAACCCGGAGGTCAGGCGGTTCCACCAGCCTTCTGATGGGGGTTCTGGGGTTTGGGAAGATTTCCTGAAAAAGCCGAACATGAGGCAATATGATGGTTTACGCAGGATAGCCGGGAGATTCTAACCCAAATGAGTGGTGAGGTTCGCATCATCGGAGGGCAATGGAGGGGGCGTCGCTTGCATTTTCCATCTCTGGAAGGATTGCGGCCGACGCCCAACCGGGTGAGGGAAACCTTGTTCAACTGGCTTGGACAGGACATGACCGGGTTGCATGGCCTGGATCTTTTTGCTGGCAGTGGGGCGCTGGGCTTTGAGGCCTTGTCCCGGGGGGCAGAGCGGATGGTGATGGTGGAAAAGGCGCGTCCAGCCATTCAGTCCCTCATGGACAACAAGGCACGCCTGGACGCTCGGGGGGCCGAGGTGGTGGGGGCAGACGCATTGCGCTGGTTGAACGGAGTACAGGAACGGTTTCACGTGATTTTTCTTGATCCGCCTTTTGATGCCGGGTTCATGGACACTCTCCTGCCTCGCATGCAGGGTATCCTGGAACCAGGAGGCTGGTTGTACTGTGAAACCCCGCAGGGTGTGTCAGAATCCCGGGTGTGGAGGGAAGTCCGGTCTTCCCGGGCCGGGCAGGTCACCTATCAGTTGTTTCAATCCCAGGGGGACAATGCAGCATGAATTGCAGGGCCGTATATGCGGGCACTTTTGATCCCCTTACCCTGGGGCACGAAGATGTGGTGCGCCGGGCCGGGCGGCTGTTTGACACCGTAGTGGTGGCCGTGGCGGACAGCCGCAACAAGCGGCCACTGTTCACGATGGAAGAACGGGTGGAAATGGCCCGGCAGGCCTTCGTCACGATGAAAAGCGTGGAAGTGGTAGGATTTACAGGGTTGCTGGCTGATTTCCTGCGTGAAACCCACGCCAACGTGATTCTCAGGGGGTTGCGTGCCATTTCGGACTTCGATTTCGAGTTTCAGATGGCAGGAATGAACCGCAAGCTGCATCCACAGGTCGAAACCTTGTTTCTCACCCCTTCGGACCAATACATGTTTCTGTCGTCCACCATTGTCCGGGAAATTGCCCTGCTGGGGGGGGATGTGGGAGCTTTCGTGAATCCCCACGTTCAGGAACGGTTGCAGCAGCATGTGAAGACGGCACGTTAGCATTAGCAAGGATTGGAATTATGGCTCTGATGATTACAGACGAATGCATCAACTGTGATGTATGCGAACCCGAATGTCCCAACGAGGCCATTTCCCAAGGGTCCGAGATCTATGAAATCGACCCGAACAAATGCACGGAATGTGTGGGGCACTACGATACTCCTCAGTGCAGGGAGGTTTGTCCCGTGGACTGCATTCCGGTCAATCCCCAGCGCCAGGAATCCCGGGAACAACTGCAGGGGAAATATGAGCAGCTGATGACGAAAAAGCGTGCCGCCTCATGAAGTTGCCCAGAGTGCTTTTTTCCCGCATCTTTCCGGGGCTGACGATTGCCCTGCTCGCCGTTCCGCTTTGGGCGCAGGCAGCAAAACCCGTGATGACCGGACAGGGACAGGAAGTCCGGACGACATCTTCTGTGCCGCAGGAGCTGGACGGGCAACTGGTCTACCAGTTTCTCCTGGCCGAGATGGCGTTGCAACGCGACCATCCGGAACTGGCCCGCGACCTCTATCTCAAGTTGGCTCAGGTCACCCATGACCCCCGCGTGGACAGGCGGGCGGTGGAAGTATCCCTCTATTCCCACGACGAACCGGCGGCCATCGAGGCCATTGGTTTGTGGCTCAGGGACAATCCCCATTCCTCGAATGCCCGGGAGGTACTGGCGGCCGTCATGCTCTCCCAGGCCCAGATGCCGGATGTGTCGGGTGTTTGGGAAAAGCTCCTGGCTGATGACAAACAGGATCGCCTGAATGACTTCAGGAATCTTGACCTTGTGCTGGCCCAGCATCCTGATCATGAAGGGGCTCTGGCCCTGGCCAAAAAACTGGCGGAGCCCTACCCGGACATGGCAGAAAGTCATTACCTGGTAGGCACTCAGGCCTTGGCAGCCAAAAAACTTGCCCTGGCCCTGGAAGAATCCCGGACTGCGCTGGAAATTCGTCCGGACTGGGAGTCGGCTGCCCTGCTGGAGGGCGAGGTGCTTCAGAAACAGGGACATCGCAATGAAGCCCGTGATTTTTATCAAGGTTTTCTGAAGAAAAATCCTGGTGCCCGCGATGTTCAGCTGTACTTTGCCAGATACTTGGTGGAAAACAAGGATTACGCGGCTGCTCGGGAACAGTTTGACCAGTTGCTCAAGGGCGCGCCCAAAAACCCCGACCTGACTCTGGCCGTAGGGTTATTGACGCTGCAGCTCAAGGACTATTCCCAAGCGACCGTATTGTTCAAGAAAGCTCTGGAACTGGGCTATCACGATCCCAACGTGGTGCGCCTCTATCTGGGCGAATCCTACGAGGAGCAGAAAAAGTGGGATGAGGCTGGTCAGTGGTACGGTGCCGTTACAGAAGGCGATCAGTACATGGTGGCCAGGATCAGAGAAGCGAACATGTGGGCTCGGCAGAACCAGCTGGACAAGGGGCTGGCCCTGCTGGATTCCATTCCTGCCAACACCCCGGAGCAACGTGACCAGAAAATACTGGCGCGGGAATCCATGCTGAGCGACGCGGGGCAATATCAGGCAGCCTTCGACACCCTGACCTCTGCTCTCAAGGCAACGCCGGACGATACTGACCTGCTCTACGAAAGGGCCATCGTGGCCGACAAACTGGGGCACATGGACGTTCTCGAACATGACCTGCGACGGGTCATTGCCCTGAAACCCCAAAACGCCCAAGCTTACAACGCGCTGGGCTACAGTCTGGCAGACCACAGTCTGCGACTCAACGAAGCCAAGGGTTTGATCCACAAGGCATTGATGCTTTCACCAGAAGACCCTTCCATTATCGACAGTCTGGGTTGGGTGCAATTTCGCATGGGAGATCTGACGAAGTCGGTGGAAACCCTCCAGCAAGCTTACACACTGCAGGACGATCCGGAAATTGCGGCCCACTTGGGTGAAGCCCAATGGGTGTCTGGAGACCAGGCAGCGGCCAGAAAAACCTGGGAAGGAGGTCTCAAGACCGACCCGGAGAACGAAACCCTGAAAGCCACGGTCAGTCGTTATCTTCACTGAGGTCATGAAGACACGCTTTCTTGCCGCTGGGTGCATGATCTGGGCTGTCTGGTTGGGAGGATGTGCGGTGTTTGGCACGGCACCCGAGGGAGATTTATCCGTAGGACAGGGCAAAATGAGGGGTTTTCATCTGTCCGGTCGTCTGGCTGTTCGTCAGCCTTCGGGTTCTGACAGCGGCAAGGTCGAATGGGATAGTCAGGGCATCCATCAGCATTTTGTGATTTATTCTCCTCTGGGCACTACCGTGGCAGAACTGGATCGGGACGGTGCGGGGCTCATTCACCTCTGGATGTCCGGTCAGCGGGAGTACACGGCTTCCAATGCAGAAAGTCTGACGCAGGGGCTACTGGGTTATACGCTGCCGCTTGATGGCATGCCCTGGTGGGTTCTGGGGCAACCAGCCCCTGGGGCTCCCATGGCCCAGGTGGTCCGTGATGGCGACGGGCATGTGGCGTCTCTGACCCAGGAGGGCTGGCAGGTCAGCTACGGGTCATGGCGGCAAGTGGGTGGTCAGATTGTTCCCGGTCAACTGTCCATGAAGCATGGCGACCTCCTACTGAAATTGCATGTAGACCGCTGGGTGGTCGAACAGGGCAATGGTGGAACACCTTGAACTTGGGCAGGTTCCCGCACCTGCCAAAATCAACCTTTTTCTGCGTGTGGTGGGGCAGCGTCCGGATGGGTACCATCAGCTCAACACCTTGTTCAGCTTCCTGGATTATGGAGACACCCTCCATTTTGCAAG
>JAJZEL010000186.1 GCA_021828575.1 Pseudomonadota bacterium | reverse complement strand
GATCATCCCTCTCAACTTTGGCAATTCTGAAAGTTTTTGTCTGTACCGTTCGTTGTCGGTCTGAATCAGTTTGGCGGCAAACTCAGAAGGCAGTACCGGGATACCTATGGGGTCGAGCCGATCTGCAAGGTTTTGCAGATTACTTTGAGCATCGTCGGCCCTGTGATGGGAGTTTGCTGACGCGGTTTCGTCAGGTGCTGGAAGAAGAAGGGGTTGAGGAACTGCTGGCGCAGACGGTGATTGGTCACCTGAAATCAGACCACGGGATGTCACGGTGCCACCTGAAGGGAAGTTTGGGAGACAGCCTTCATGCGGTACTCTGTGCGGCGGGTTACAACATCCGTTGGTTGATGAGGATGATCCTGAAACACGGCGTCCGCCGTTTTTTGCACCTTATTTTCGGCGTGGTGAACCGGTGGATGCAGAGCCTTTCCCACCAGAATCACCCAGAGTTCGGTGTGGCAGCATTTCATTGACGAAAATGTACCAGCCCCCTCATAAGGGCAATGGGAACCTGATGTCGGGAATTTTTTGAAAACCAATTTTTCAAGGGCGACCAAGTACCCGCTAAATCTGATCGGCAAAGTGGTGGCAGTGGCGCTGGGCACCCAAAAACTGGGTTCAGTCCTGCGAGAGCAATAGAATATCTGGTAATACTGGATGGTGAAAGCGGTGTCAGAATCAATGTGGGTGTAAATGATGATCAGGATGTAATGGAGAGTGCGACTTGGCAGATCTCAACGCAAACAGTAGCGCCACCACTGCATAAACCAAGATGGCTCCCATTCCTAAAAAGACTGCGGTTACCATGCTCATATTTCATCCTCAATGGCCAGAATAAGATTGGCTACGATCTGGCAAGAAATCCACCACAAAAAAGCGCCCAAGAACACCGTGGGTGATGACATCGAATATCCAAGAAAGCCTAAGCCAATCCCACCAAAAGTAGACGCCTTTTTAATTTCATCTGCCACAGACTTCCTGACATCTTTGTTGAATCGAAGTCTCATGGGGACAATTTTACTCCAATTTCCTGTTCTGATCAGTGATGGGGTAAATTATATCGACTGAACCTTATCGAGGCACTGGCGGGTTTCGGCATGACGTAGATGGCCGTAATGTTTTTCGATCATCGCTACGCTGGTTCCCGCGGTAATCCCCCCATTTTTAGGGGGTGCCAGAAGTAGGCTTATGCGGCCATGGCCAGCCGCTGTTTTGGGGTAATTCCACCCAAGGCCATGTTGGGTCGGTTGTGGTTGTAGTTGTACATCCACCGTGTTGCATGCTCCCTGACTTCATCCAGGTTGTCCCAATAATACTGGGAATATGCCACCCTAAACGGCGGGCAAGCTCGGCTTTCTTGATGCCCTGCTCGGTCATGGCTTGATACACGCCCACCCTACGCAACAGCGGGCGGTTGATCCGTATGATTTCTGCCAGGGACATGCATCAAAAGGAAAGGTTTGGCTGCAAGAGAAACTGCGTAGCCGCTGAGGGCCACTACGACCTTTTCCGGCCCTGCGAAGCCGAAACCGGAACTTCGCTTTTGAACCCGGCCCTTTTCGGGAAGGCTTCGTGATCCCAGCATTCAGAATCACCGCGTTTCAGCTCCATGCCCTGATACTCTGGTTGCCATTGCTTCTTTTGCAGCTGCGATAAAAACCTGCAGTTTTGGTGCAAGGGAAGCTCGTCTGGGAAAATAGGCTAAACGTTTATGTTCATCATCGACCCCGACAATCTGTTCTGTAACCGTCAGGCCGTTTGCAAATGTAACTGTTCGCATGCCACCCGTGAGCACAGTATTGGTGACGAAACCTTTGGCAAGGCGAGTATGCACCGCGCCAACATCCTTGACCGCAGCCCAGACGAACTCAGGTGGGGCATCAACCGCAAATTCTTTGTAGATTGTGGCCATTGTTCATAGCTCCAAGTTCTGTGTGTGACGCCCAACGTGCCAACTCGGGACTGAGCAAACGAAAATTCTTGCGGGGAATAAACCAGAGAAGCCAACCCCGCTTGCTACGAATTGAACAATTGCACTCCGTGATTTAATTCAGATTTCCTTCGACTTCAAACGCGATCATCCCGCAATGGCAGCTACCTTTGTATATCATTGGATCGCCCCTTTCGATGATTTCGTTTCAGACTGACAAAATAATAGCCTCAAAACTCTTGTCCCGTTGGACGAAACAGAATTTCGTTGATATCCATATCCTCTGGTTGTGAGATTGCAAACGCAACGGCCCTTGCGAAAGAATCTGCCGGTATCGCCGACGCGTAAGCCATCTTCATGTACGCAGCAATGTCGGGTTCTGTCACGTGATCGGGAAGCTCGGTTGCCACAGCCCCGGGCGAGATGATGGTCGTACGTATGTTGTACGGCTTGACCTCCATCCGAAGCCCTTCAGACAAGGCGCGTACTGCGTGTTTTGTGGCTGCGTAGACTGTTCCGCCCGCCCGCACCTTATGCCCGGCAACCGAGGAGACATTAATGAAATGACCGGATTTCTGCTGTTGCATGTAGGGTAATGCTGCTGCAATGCCATACAGCACGCCCTTGATATTCACGTCAATCATGCGGTCCCAATCGTCAATCTTCAAGCGTTCCAGTGGAGAACTGGGCATCAAGCCGGCATTATTGAGCATGATGTCAATGCGCCCGTAAGCATTCACGGCCGCATCCACCAGATGTTGAACCTGGTCTCGTTGAGTCACATCCGTTTCGACAGCCAGTGCCTTGCGGCCATTTCGTACCAGTTCTTCTGCCAAGGCACGAATACGATCAACACGTCGCGCACCCAGGATTGCGATGGCTCCCTGTGCCGACAAATGACGGGCCGTAGCCTCGCCAAGACCGCTGCTTGCCCCGGTGATCACGACGACTTTTCCTTCGATATTGGGATCCATGACAACACTCCCTATGGATTCTTGATGACTTGCCGTCCTCTTCACAGGATGCCGCCCCCATCCAGGCAACGGTCTTACCGGCCAGAGCGTACCGCCAGGTGTGCCGGATAACGATCGCCCTGCACAGGGATGCCGGTCAGCACTTCCTGAATTTGCATCAGGTCATCGGGACCCAGGACGACGCCGTCGGCAGCGAGGTTTTCCTCCAGGCGATGCAGTTGGGTGGTGCCGGGAATCGGGACAATCCAGGGCTTTTGAGCAAGTAGCCAGGCCAGGGCGATCTGGGCCGGCGTGGCACCGCGTATTGAGGCCATGTGTTTGATGGCCTCGACCAGCGTCTGGTTGGCTTGACGGGCTTCTGCAGTGAAGCGTGGCACGATGTTGCGAAAATCATCGGAGGAAAAGGCAGTGTTCTGGTCAATGGTCCCTGTCAGGAACCCTCTGCCCAACGGGCTGAAGGGAACAAAGCCGATCCCCAGTTCTTCAAGCACGGGCAGTATTTCATGTTCAGGTTCGCGCCACCACAGGGAATACTCGCTTTGCAAGGCGGTAACAGGTTGCACGGCGTGAGCCCGACGAATGGAATCGACGCCCGCCTCGGAAAGGCCGAAATGACATACCTTGCCCTGCGCAATCAGTTCCTTGACGGCACCTGCCACCTCTTCAATGGGGACCGCCGGATCGACGCGGTGCTGGTAGAGCAGATCAATGCGATCCGTTTGCAAGTGCTGCAGCGATGTTTCGACGACCGCCCGAATGTGCTCCGGGCGGCTGTCCATGCCCTGACTCGCTGTTCCGTTCCTGAATCCGAACTTGGTGGCAATGACCACCTGATCACGCATGGGGGCCAGTGCCTCGCCCACCATTTCTTCATTCAGGACACCGTAGGCTTCGGCAGTATCGAAGAAGGTAACGCCCCGGTTGAAGGCTTCGCGAATCATCTGGATACCAGCAGACCGGCTCAGACCTGGGCCGTAAGCATAGCTCAGACCCATGCAACCGAATCCGAGCGCTGATACTTCGAGGCCGGAGCGGCCCAGTTGACGTGTTTTCATGATTTGAACCTCTCAGAACGTTTTTTCAGGGAAAGCAGGCTTGGGACGACACCTCATGGGCAGTACTCTATGAAATGTTGTATCAACGTACTAGACTATGGCAGGTTGTATCAGTAACAAGAAAATATTGATACAGGCCATCCGGAACCTGTCATATCCCGAGAGAACGGGCCAATGCCCATCAACGAATTTCGATCCATCACCATGTTCGCCAAGGCCGTCGAGCTGGGCAGCATCCGGAAAGCCGCATTGGCGCAAGGCGTCACACCACAGGCGGCGAGTCAGGCGATTGCCCAGCTGGAAAAGTTCCTTGGGGTGCGACTTCTCCACCGTACCACGAGAAGTCTGGGCCTGACCGAAGAGGGACAACATTTTCTCGAAAACACCCAGCCGGCTCTGGCAGCTCTCGACCGGGCGCTTGGGCTGGCCCGGAAGGCCAAGGACGAGATCGCCGGGTCTCTTCGCATCGTGGGACCCAAGTCGTCCTTCGCATCCATCCTGATGCCCTTGCTGGATGAATTTTGTCGCGAGTATCCGGACATCCAGCCGGATGTCCAGCTTGATGATGGAATGACGGATTGGGTTCTGGATCGCGCGGACGTGGGATTCAGGATCGGAGCATCGGCCGATGAGCGGGTGATTGGCCGAACACTGTTTAAAATCCAGCTCATCGTGTGTGCCTCGCCGGCCTATCTGGCGCGTCACGGTGTGCCAACCACACTGGGTGATTTGGCAACCCACCGATGCGGCATCTTCCGACATCCGTCAACAGGACAGGTCTCGCCTTGGTACCTGAACGTGAACGGAGAAATTGAACACAGGCATGTTGTCCCTGCCTTCTCGACGAACGATACCGAACTGGAACTTCAGGCGGTACTGGCTGGGCAAACCATTGGGCAACTTGCAAACTTCATGGCAGCACCGCACATCCGTGCAGGCCGACTGATTCCGATCCTGTTGCCGCACATGAGCGATCACATGGGCTTGCACATCTACTACGGCAGTCGTGCTGCGCAACCCAAACGGGTCCGGGCGTTCCTGGATTTGGCATTAACCCGGTTGCTCGACTCCCCCGACCACGTGTTGTCGGGCAAGGAGCTATTGAGTGCATCGAATGAGTGGAAGCGGTCACCCAGGGAAGTCTGGTATATTCCTCCGCGTTGATGACACTGGTATTTGAAGGACCATCCCCCATGCTCGAACTCGATCCGCAAACCACAGCGCTTGTCCTGATCGACATCCAGAAAGGCATCATGGCGCGTGACCTGGGACCTCATACCAGTGCAGAAGTCATTGGCGTGTGTCACCGGCTCGTACGGGAATTCCGTCAGGCAGGTGCTCCGGTGGTGCTGGTCAATGTGGGTTTTGCCAGGGATTTCAGGGACGCCCTGCGCCAACCTGTCGACCAGCCCGCATCGCCTCCGCCTGGTGGCTACCCGGCAAACTTCAGCGAACTGGTGGATGGTCTGGCAGAACCCGGCGACATCCGGATCACCAAGCGCCAATGGGGAGCCTTTCACGGAACCGAGCTGGACCTGCAACTGCGTCGCCGGGGCATTCAGACCATGGTGCTGGGCGGAGTGGCCACGAACATGGGAGTGGAATCGACGGCAAGACAGGCCTGGGAACACGGTTATGCTGTTGTGCTGGTGGAAGATGCCTCCAGCGGCCTGTACGCCGAAGCGCATGATTTCACCATCCGCCATATTTACCCCAGGCTCAGCCGGGTCATCAGAAGCACGGACATCGCCTTCCGCAAGGGGTGATGCACCGCCCCCCCATGCATTGTCTGCCCATGATACCCCTCCCCATCCGCTGGCTGGGACTGCTGCTGCTTTCCCTGCTGTTTTCTGCACTGCTGACCTGGGCACGACTACCGGCAGCACTCCTGCTGGGTCCCATGCTGGCCGGCATACTGGCAGAAAATGCAGGCGTGCGCATTCACGTGCCACGATTGCCTTTCACCATTGCCCAAGCCATCATCGGCTGCATGATTTCCGGGATGCTCACGACTGGCATCATTCATTCCTTTCTTCAGCAATGGCCGCTGTTCCTGAGTATCAGCCTGTCCATCATCCTGATGAGCAGCCTGCTGGGCTGGATCATCAGCAGGCTGCGCATACTGCCGGAAACAACCGCCATCTGGGGTCTGCTGCCCGGTGCAGCCTCCGTCATGATGATCATGGCCGACGCCTATGGTGCCGACGTGCGCCTGGTTTCATTCATGCAATACGTCCGTGTCTTCATGGTGGCCCTGCTGGCATCGCTCATTGCCCGATACTGGGTTCATGTGCCTGCAGGAGTTTCCACCGTACCCGTGGACTGGTTTCCTGCCATGCGCTGGGTACCCTTTGCCCAAACCCTGACCCTCGTTCTGGTCAGCGTTCTGGTGGGCCCCGTTTCCCGCATTCCGGCAGGACCACTGCTGATCCCCATGTTTGCAGGCGCAGTACTGCAAGCCTATGGACTCATGAACCTCGAGTTGCCAAGATGGTTGCTCGCCATCAGCTACTGCCTGCTGGGTTGGTCCATCGGTCTGCGATTTACCCGGGCCATCCTTGTCTATGCCATCCGGACCCTGCCCAGGACAATACTGTCGATCCTGATACTGCTCCTGTTCTGCTGCGGACTGGCCTTCGTACTGGTGAAGGTTTTCGGCATTGACCCGCTCACTGCCTATCTGGCCACCAGCCCCGGCGGAGCCGATTCCGTAGCCATCATTGCAGCCTCGACGCATGTGGATGTAGGCTTCGTCATGGCCCAGCAGATTGCCCGTTTCCTGCTCGTGCTCGTCATCGGACCCACCTTGTCCCGCTGTGTGGCCGACAGGATATCCGGCGGCGGTAAATGATCGGCGTTTTTGATTCCGGAAGCGGCGGACTCACTGTCCTCACGGCGCTCAAGGACACCCTGCCCGAACAGGGTTTCATCTACTTTGGCGACCATGGCAATGCGCCTTATGGCAACAAGGATGCAGAGACTATCTATGCGCTCACCGTCTCCTCCGTGGAACGGCTTTTTCAGTTGGGATGCTCCCTGGTGGTGGTTGCCTGCAATACGGCAGCTGCCACCGGACTTCGTCGCCTGCAACAAACCTGGCTGCCCGTCCATCATCCCGACAAACGGGTGATTGGCATCGTGGTTCCCATGGTGGAAGCACTCACCGGAATGCCCTGGACCGCAGATCCTGACCCGGACCGGCAAGTCCGTAAGAAAAAAACTGTGGCGGTATTTGCCACACGGTACACGGTGGACAGTGGGGTGTTCGTCGAGGAAACCGCAAAGCGGGCGCCCCATGTGAACCTCGTGCAGCAAGCCTGCCCAAGTCTGGTCAGGCTCATCGAGGACAATGCGCCGATGCGGACACTCGAGCGCACCGTCCGGCGCTATGTGCAGCTTCTGTTGCAACGCCTGGAAGGCAGGCGGCTGGATGCCGTATTGCTGGGCTGCACCCATTACCCCCTGATAGAAAACCTGTTTGCCGCAGCCATCCCTGACAAGGTGGAAATCCTCTCCCAGCCCAGGGTCACCGCCAACAGCCTGGCAGGCTACCTGGCGCGGCATCCTGAATTTGCCTGTTGCCAGCCACCCGGGGTGACCTTTTACACTTCTGCCGATCCCCACCAGGTCACGCGCCTTGCCCGGCGTTTTTTCCGTGACGATCGCATGCAATTCAAGGCCATGCCCTGAACCGCGCAGGCTCGACGTTCACAGTCACAACAGGGGCAGCTCATTGGGCCGAAGGTCAAACACCAGCAGTTCAGCCTGGTGGCCATGGCTGATTTCAAGGTGTGATTCATCCCGCACGCGAGCACCATCGCCTTCGTGCAAAACCTCGCCATTGACTGTCACGGTTCCCCTGGCCACATGGACGTAGGCGTAGCGATTGGGCGCCAGGTCCAGGCGAGCCTCCTCATCACCATCAAACAGCCCGGCATGAACCCGCACATCCTGCCACACGGCCAGCGCTCCCTGCTCGCCTTCCTGTGACAGGATGAGGCACAGCTTTCCCCTCTTCTCCTGCTCTCCGAAATGACGCTGCTGGTAACGCGGCATGACGCCCTTGCGATCCGGCACGATCCATACCTGCAGGAAATGCACCGGTTCCTCGCGCGAGGGGTTGAACTCGCTGTGCCGAACACCTGTCCCCGCACTCATGGCCTGCACATCACCCGCACGAATCACCGAGCCATTACCCATGGAATCCTTGTGCTCCAGTTGCCCCTTGAGCACATAGGAAACGATTTCCATGTCCTGGTGGGGATGGGTGCCAAACCCTTGCCCCGGGGCCACCTGATCGTCATTGATCACCAACAGGTCGGAAAACCCCACTTCCTGAGGGTTCCAGTAATGCCCGAAAGAGAACGTATGTCTCGAGTGCAACCAGCCGTGGTGGGCGGCTCCGCGTTGTTCTGACAGTCTTTTCACCAACATGTGATTCTCCGAAAAAGGGTCGTTTCCATTCCCTTCTCGACCATCATGGTCAAATCTCCTAGAATCACGGGCCATGCATCACGGACCCGGTATCCCATGAAAAGTCATCGCAAGGAACTGCTGTTCAATATCCCTAAACGACGGGCCTTCGTCAACATCACGGACCAGGTGAACGAATGCATACAGGAAAGCGGGATCCGGGAAGGTCTGGTGTTGGTGAATGCCATGCACATTTCCGCTTCCGTCTTCATCAACGACGATGAAAGCGGCCTGCATCACGATTTTGACGTATTTCTGGAACAACTGGCACCCCATGAACCCGTGGCTCAGTACCGTCACAACGATACGGGCGAAGACAATGCCGACGCCCACATCAAGCGCCAGATCATGGGCCGGGAAGTGGTCGTAGCCCTGACCCATGGGCGGCTGGATTTCGGTCCCTGGGAACAAATTTTTTACGGTGAATTCGACGGCCGTCGGGCCAAGCGCGTGCTGGTCAAAATCATTGGTGAGTAAACGCCTTCAGGCCCCGAAGGCCACCGCCACCAAAAGCCCGCGTCCACCCATTCCGCTCTGGAACTGCACCTGGGCATTGTGATGGTCGGCAATGCTCTTGACGATGGACAGCCCCAATCCGCTGCCCACGGCCGCAGACCCCGGTACCCGATAGAAACGGTCTAGAATGCGCTTGCGATCCTCTTCCGGTACACCCGGTCCCGTATCCTGGACAGCCAGGATGGCCTTGCCATTCGGCGCGCGATAAATGGTGACATCCACCTGCCCTCCCTCAGGGGTGTACTTGATGGCGTTCTCCAGCAAGTTGCGCAAGAGGATGACCAAGTGTCCCTCGTTGCCCATCACGGTCACCTCACTGCCCTCATTGAGCACCAGCTCGATCTGCTTGCGGTGGGCCATGGGCTCGATTTCACTCATCAGTTGGATGGCCATCCGGCGCAGGACGACGGGTACATGGGCTGCGTCCACATGTTCCGGATCCACCCGGGCCAGTGTCAGCAACTGTTCCGTCAACCGGGCAGCCCGATCCACTCCTTCCAGTACATTACACATGGCGATATTCCGTTCATCCGGACTGATGGCCCGGCAGGCCACCTGTGCTTGGGTCTGGAGCGCCGCCAGCGGCGTACGCAACTCGTGCGCCGCAT
>JAJZEL010000172.1 GCA_021828575.1 Pseudomonadota bacterium | reverse complement strand
CCCATACCAAACAGGAATCCGTATCCACTTTCATCCATCATGGCCAGCGACTGGAACCAGTGCTCCTCACGAGTATGTGCATCAGTTGCTGACTGATTGAAGCGATACACCATGTAGTAGTTCAGGGCAATGGGGACAGGGATGGAAATCATCAACAGGAGCAGCAGCAGAAATGGGGCGCTTTGCCGGTCCCAGTACCACAATGGAACGTGCAAACGGGAGTTGATTTCGACGAGGAATAGTGTCAGTAGGGAGATCGCAGTTCCCGAGAGGGCTGCACTCAGACCTCCCCAGTGCCAATTAACAGCCAGATCATTTGGAATTAACGCCAGAAATCCGCCCCAGTAGAGAACGGTGGAAAGCCGCGAGTATCGGGAGGAGACCCCCTTCAGGAGACCGCCAAAGATCACGGAAACCAGTGATAGGCTGAAGGCCACGTAAGGCCCTTTGTCGAAAGCAATCCAGAAACTGACGGAAAAAACGATGAGTATCGCTGCCCATACCAGATAGGGTACTCCCCGTTTTTCAGCAGCTTGTTGCCCCCCTGTATACAGGGCAGAACCTGTCAGAAACAGGGCTCCAATCAATCCGCGGTATCCCCCGGTCTTGAAGTTGATTACGAAAAGCAGTCCAAGCAACGCATATAAGGCCAGCAAAATGCCCTGGGATCGAATGGCAGAATGCCTGGATAGGGAATGCCTTCCCAGGGAAAGGGCGATGATCAGGGTCGAGAGAACCCAGCCTAAGTAAAGTCCACGGGAAAACGTGACCAGTACCGTGTACAGGCCACCTGTCAGTAGCAGAACCCCTGCTGCGAAATGGAATGATGATTGTTGGCTCTTCTTCAGGAACCAGTACATGGCAAAAGGCAGGGTGATGGAAAGAAAGGCGTCCAGGGCTGCCCCGCCCACATGCATTTCGGGAAACGAGGCCGTGATGCGGTAATCGCTGGAAAAATCCAAGAGCCCTGTGAACAGGTGCCTTTCCCACAAGGCGGTTAGAATGACCCCAGCCAATCCAGTCAGGAGGCCTGGCATGAAATAGTGGGCGATTCGCGTGTCTGTCGGCATGCGTGACAGGAGAGGTAACAACAGAACTGACCACAAAAAAGGTTTGAAGATGCGCAGGCTGTTATAGTGGCTGAGGTAGTTGCTGAAGGCATTGGCATCCAGTGGTTGTAGCGGTAAAAGACCTATCAGTGTACTGATGGCGTATGAAAGCATCAGGCTTCCCAGAAAAAACCTTGCCAATAGTGACAGTCGGGATGAGGGTTTGCTGGGAAGCAGCCGGATGTAGCCGATGACAACTGTCACTGCAAGAAACAGATCCAGTTCTTCAAAAAACAACCAACCTGTCCACAGTGACAGGTTCGCAAGTGGCAACAAGGCAGGGATCAGGAATAACCACAGCACTGGACGCCACCAGAGCACGGCACCATAGACCAGAAGAAGTCCTCCCATGAGCAATGGGCTGAGCGGGTAGTGGGTCAGTCCCATGTACAGGGTCCAGAGGCAACTGGCTATCGGGAATAAGGCGAACAACAGGATTGGCTGGCGGTATTGTCGAAAGGGGAGAAGAGGGTGGGTCATGCACACAGGATAATCCTTCTTAACAACATATTAAACATGGAAATGCTATAGTTGAGCGCGGTGCAGGATTGACAAAAAATGGGCCGCAACATAGGGAAAAATTCATGTTTCGTGACATCAAGCGCGTCGTTTCCGTGGTGGGACTAGGTTATGTGGGATTGCCGGTTGCCGTGGCTTTTGGCAAGGCGGCTCGTACTGTGGGATTTGACATCAATGCGGTGAGAATTGCGGAGCTCAAGGAAGGGCATGACCGTACGGGGGAAGTCAGCGATGCTGATCTGACGGCAACAGACATCCTGTATACCGACAAAACCGACGAGTTGAGATTGGCCAATTTTCACATCGTGGCTGTACCTACACCGGTCAATGATGCCAACCAGCCTGACCTGACGCCCATGCTCAAGGCGTCCGAATCCGTAGGACGGGCCCTGAAGCCTGGCGATGTTGTGGTCTATGAATCCACGGTTTATCCTGGCGTGACGGAAGACGAATGTGTTCCCATCCTGGAAAAGGTTTCGGGGCTGGTTTGCGGGAAAGACTTCAAGGTGGGTTACAGTCCGGAGCGCATCAATCCTGGAGACAGGGAACATACTTTCACCAAAATCAAGAAGGTGGTTTCGGGGCAAGATGCAGAAACTTGTGAAATCGTGGCTCAGGCCTACGAGTCTGTTGTGACTGCCGGGGTTCACCGGGCATCGTCCATCAAGGTGGCGGAAGCGGCCAAGGTCATTGAGAATACCCAAAGAGATTTGAACATCGCCTTGATGAACGAATTGTCCCTGATTTTCGACAGGATGGGCATCGATACACTTGAAGTGCTCGAGGCGGCTGGCACGAAATGGAATTTCCTCAAGTTCAGGCCAGGGCTCGTGGGTGGGCATTGTATCGGGGTGGACCCGTACTATCTGACGCATAAGGCGGAAAAGCTGGGTTACATTCCGCAGGTCATCCTGTCCGGACGTCGTATCAATGATGGCATGGGCAAATTCGTTGCTCAGCGCACCATCAAGGAAATGATGAAAGCAGGGCACCACATGCAGGGTGCTCGCGTGACGGTTCTGGGGCTGACCTTCAAGGAAGACTGCCCTGACCTGAGAAACTCCAAGGTCATCGATATCATCCAGGAATTGCTGGACTTCGGGATCGAAGTCCAAGTGCATGACGCTCTGGCCGACCACGAGGAGGCACAACATGAGTATGGGGTTTCCCTGACACCCATGGAAGCCCTGAAGCCAGCCAACGCCATTGTGGTGGCGGTTGCTCACGCGGCTTACCGAAACTTGGGTGTTGATGATCTTGCTGCCCTATTGACTGAAAAACCGGTGTTGGTGGATGTGAAGGGACTGTACGACAAGAATGCATTGCATGCGGCAGGTTTCCGCACCTGGCGTCTTTGAGCGAGGTGATGACGGATATGAGCATGTCATATGGCGATCTACGGCAGCATTTGCGTGCCTACCCCAAAAAATGGGTCATCACCGGCGTGGCGGGGTTCATTGGTTCACACTTGCTGGAACATTTGCTTGGGCTGGACCAGACAGTGGTGGGCCTGGACAATTTTTCAACGGAAGACCGGCGAAACATGAATGAAGTGCAAACCCTGGTTTCAGACAGCCAGTGGTCGCGCTTCACGTTCGTTGAAGGCGATATCCGTGATATGGCAACCTGTCATCAGGTTTGTAAAGAAGCTGATGTGGTGCTTCACCACGCGGCCCTTGGAAGCGTGCCACGATCCCTGGAAAACCCTGTCCTGACGAATGACAGCAACATCACCGGTTTTCTCCACATGCTGGTGGCTGCGCGTGATGCAGGCGTCAAGCGGTTCATTTATGCGGCTTCCAGTTCCACCTATGGCGACCACCCGGGTTTGCCGAAGGTGGAAGACCGCATCGGTCGTCCTCTTTCCCCTTATGCCGTTACCAAGTATGTGAATGAGCTTTACGCCGATGTTTTTGACCGTGCTTATGGGTTCAAGGCCACCGGATTGCGGTATTTCAATGTGTTTGGACCCAGGCAAAATCCCTTGGGAGCCTATGCGGCCGTGGTTCCCAAGTGGTTTTCCAGCATGGTGAACGGCGAGCCTGTTTACATCAATGGTGATGGGGAAACCAGCCGAGACTTCTGCTATGTGGATAATGTGGTGCAAGCCAATTTGCTTGCTGCTTGCTCGACAGATGAGTCTGCGTGGGGTCAGGTCTACAATGTGGCCTTTGCGGAATCCACGACTCTCAACCAGTTGTTTCATTTGATTCGCGAGCAGGTGAGCAGGCATCGCCCAGGGTTGCAGGTACCTGATCCGGTTTATCGGGATTTCCGGGCGGGTGATGTGCGTTATTCCCTGGCCAGTATCCAGAAGGCACAACAGTCGTTGGGGTATGCGCCAGAGTATTCTGTTCGTAAGGGGCTGGAAGTGTCGGCCCGCTGGTATTTGAAGGACTGAGCTTTTCATGGCTGATACGCCACGCCCCAAGCATTCTCCCATGGTGCAATTTTCCGTAACGGGACATTGCCTGCAGGTGGGCGGCATGTCCCTGACAAGGCTGGCCCAGCGGGTAGGGCAAACTCCCTTTTTCGCCTATGATCGCCAGTTGTTGTCCGATCGCATACGGGAACTGCGTCGCCAGTTGCCCTCCAGCCTTCACATTCACTATGCCATCAAGGCCAATCCCATGCCGGCACTGGTCCAGCACATGGCGCAGCTGGTGGATGGGCTGGACGTGGCTTCTGCAGGAGAACTGCGGGTTGCCTTGGACACCCCCATGCCGGCCGAGTGCATCAGTATGGCGGGACCGGGAAAATCAGAACGCGATCTGTCCACGGCCATTGCAGCTGGAGCAGTCGTTCATGTGGAGTCATCGACAGAATTTGAGCGGATCATGGAACTGTCGACCGAAATGGGGGTGCCCCCCCGGGTGGCAGTGAGAGTGAATCCTGACTTTGAGCTCAAGTCCTCCGGCATGAAGATGGGAGGAGGCGCAAGGCCATTTGGCATGGATGCCGAGATTGTTCCTGATTTTCTGAAACAGGTGTTCTCTCATGATGTGGAGTTCATGGGTTTTCATCTTTTTGCCGGTTCACAGAACCTTCGTGTTGAATCCCTGAAGGAGGCCCAGCAGAAAACCGTTGATCTGGCCTTGCGACTGGCGCAGGAAGTGCCTGGCCCATTAAAGATTCTGAATATGGGCGGCGGATTAGGCATTCCTTATTTTCCGGGAGAGGAATCCTTTGACCTTTCGCAGCTTGGCCCACACATGGAACAGCTTCTGTCCAGCATTCATGCCGTCAGGCCTGAAACCCAGGTGGTGATGGAGTTGGGCCGGTATCTGGTGGGTGAAGCAGGCATTTACGTTTGCCGCGTGGTGGACAAGAAAGTGTCTCGTGGCCAGACTTATCTGGTGACGGATGGAGGGTTGCACCAGCATCTGGCGGCATCCGGCAACTTTGGCCAGGTCATACGGAAAAATTATCCGGTGGCCATTGGTACGCGCATGGGCACCCAGGACAGGGAAGAGGTATCCATCGTAGGTCCCTTGTGCACCCCCTTGGATTTGCTGGCAGACAAAATGGAACTGCCCCGGGCTGAGGTAGGGGATCTGGTGGTGATCTTTCAGTCGGGCGCTTATGGCCTGACGGCAAGCCCACAAGGCTTCCTGAGCCACCCTGCTGCACTGGAAGTACTGGTTTGAAAGTGAATGGGGCTGTCTGGGGGTGGACAGGGACAAGGCACTTGTCTCAGGAGGATGCTCGCAGTGTGATGCATGGAATGACTTCTGCCATGAAGCTGGACGGACAAGGCAGGGGCCCTCTTCTTGGAAGCCGTTATGGATTGGCTTCAGCTTCGTACGCTATTCATGAAGCCGATGATATTGCCTGTGTGGTGTCCGGTTTCCCGGGCTTTTCTGAAGGATGGCTGGATCAACTCTCCCGATCAGGCCATGCGGCAGTTGCTTTGGCTGAAGGTTACCGTCAACGTGGAGCAGGTGTTCTCGAAGCCATGACAGGGGCCTTTTCCCTGGCACTTCACGACAAACGTTCTGGAGACACCCTGTTAGCCATCGATCGTACAGGGTCGTGTTCCATGGTTTACACCGTGGTGGAAGGTGAGCTGGTGTTTGGGTCCCGGTTGGATGCCTTGCGCCAGCATCCACGGGTCAGGTCTGAACCAGACCTTCAGGCCCTGTACCATTTCCTTTATTTCCACATGATCCCGGGTCCTGGAACTGTATACAAATCCCAGTTCCGCCTGTTGCCCGGGCAGGGACTCATGTTTCGGCAGGGTCAGGCAGAATTGTTCTCCTACTGGGAAATGCACTTCAATGAAACAGAGAACCAATCTTTCCAGACCCTCAAGACCACATTTCTGGAAACCCTGACACAGGCCGTCCGATCCTGTTCGGAGGGTGCAGCAACCGGTGCATTCCTGAGTGGGGGAACAGACAGTTCTACATTGGCCGGACTGCTGGGGCAGGTGACCGGGCATCCTGCGCACACTTACTCCATAGGGTTCGAGGCTGCCGGATATGACGAAATGGAGTATGCGCGCATTGCTGCCTCCCATTTTGGTACGCGGCATCACGAATACTACGTGACTCCCCGTGATGTTGCCCAGGCGGTACCTCTGGTGGCTGCCTCCTACGACCAGCCCTTCGGAAATTCTTCCGCCATCCCCACCTATTACTGCGCTCGACTGGCTCGTGAAGACGGCATGGAAAGGCTCCTGGGGGGAGACGGGGGTGATGAGCTGTTTGGTGGTAATGCCCGTTATGCCAAACAGCGGGTATTTTCCTTTTATGAAGCACTGCCCCACTTGCTGCGAAAGCAGCTGATTGAGCCCGTGGCTTTTTCCTTGCCTGGCGGGAAGCACTTCATGCCCGTGAGAAAGCTGAAAAGCTATGTGGAACAGGCGGCCATTCCATTGCCGGCGAGGCTTGAAACCTACAACCTGCTGGAACGGTTGGGTCCCTCCGCCGTTTTTTCCAGGGAATTCCTTGCCCAAGTGGATACCACAGGACCTCTGACACTGCTGGATTCCGTCTATCATTCTGCACATGCAGGGACGCAACTTAACCGTATGCTGGCTCTGGATCTCAAGTTCACGCTTGCGGACAATGACCTGCCCAAAGTCAGGCAGACCTGCGAGCTGGCTGGCATTGATGTGCGTTTTCCCATGCTGGAGGACGAGGTGGTGAGTTTCTCCGCTCGATTGGACCCTGCGCTCAAGCTGAAAGGTACGCGGTTGCGTTATTTTTTCAAGGAAGCGCTTCGGGGCTTTCTTCCGGACGCCATCCTTACGAAAAGCAAGCATGGGTTTGGCTTGCCCTTTGGTGAATGGCTCAGGACAGAAGCCGTACTTCAAACATTGGCTCACGATAACCTGCAGACCCTCCAGTCCAGGGGAATCCTGAGGGCTGGTTTTGTGGATGAACTGATCGCCTTGCACAAGGCTCATGCCGGTTACTATGGCACCATGATCTGGGTTCTGATGATGCTGGAACAATGGTTCAGGCGTGAACACCCCGACTGGAAAGCGGGCTAAAGCGTGGCCAGTTGCGGTCGGGTGTTGAGCAGGTTTTGAACCAGGCGCAGTGAATATCTGGAAATGGAAGGCTCCCAGGGAGTGAATCTGGGCAGTTGGAAGGGATCACTGGACAGGGTGGCGACTCCCCTGGCAGTGGTGACAGCCGCACGGTATCCCAAGGAACGAACCATGACAGCGTGTTCTGCGCGATAATCCTGGTCGGGTACTCCGTTGGGGTAAGCGAAAAGATCAACGGGTGCTTCGATGATCTGTTCAAGGTGTTCCTTGTTGAGTCGAATTTCTTCCCGCGCTTCCAATTCGTTTTGCAGGCTGGCCAGAATGGGATGATGAAGTGTGTGCCCTCCAATGGTCATTCCATGGTGGTGAAGCAGCCTGACTTGATGGCTGGTCATCATCAGGTGGCGTGGAACTTCGGTTCCCGAAACCTGCTCAATGTATTGGCAAAACGAGTGCCTTTCTTCGGGGGACCTGTATTTGATTTGTCCAAGAATGGAACGGATGGCCGTTCGTTTTTCGGGAAGGGTGGATACGGCAGGGTACCCGAGCGAAATTTCTGACAGATCCAGTTGTGGTAAAGAAGTGGCACGTATGGCTTCGATGACCCGGTCATTGAACATGACTCCCCCATCCAGGTAACCGGAAGCCACAAAAAAAGTGGCAGGCAATCCCAGGTTTTTGAGGATGGGAAGCGCCACCTGAGCATTATCTGCGTAGCCATCATCAAAGGTAATGCAGGCAGATCCAGAGGGAAGTGTTCCTGACTGAAGGCGATCCACGGCTTCGCGAAGGGGAAGTACATGAAAGTGCTGCGCGAGCGCCTGCATTTGTCTGGTGAACCGTTGAGCATCCACTTCCAGGGGAAATAACGGATCGGGTTCAGGAGCCACGCGATGATAGATCAGGATGGACAGGCGTGCTTTTGATCCTGCGGGAGAGAACAGCCGGATGACCGGGGCAAGGAGTGGCGTGATCAAGGTCATGGTTTTAGAGGGATGGAGGGCAATTTTGTCAGTCTTTCAGTTTATACTTGCTGTTGAATCCCATTTCCACAAGAGACCTTTTTCAGGGGGCATCAGAATGCGCTTATCACGTTTGTCTTGTGCCAGTAGCGATATGGAGTTGCCAAAACTGACGTTGGTCATGTGCTTGTCCGCCGCGCTACTTGCCGGATGCGGAAAATTTCGGCCGAGTGCGGATTATCTGCACGAGGCGCAACGTTACCATGAAAAAGGGGATGACCGTGCAGCCATCATCCAGTTGAAAAATGCCTTGCAAAAAGATGAAAATAACGTGGAAGCGCGTTTCATGCTTGGTTCCTTGTACCAGCACGCAGGCAATTACGCCGGTGCTGAGGATGAACTCAAGAAGACGTTAAACACCACGATTGACCAAAAAAAGGTGTTAGAGGCACTGGCGGAAGTATATCTGGAACGGGGGGAGTTCCAGCATGTACTGGACGACGTCAGGATAGACAAGGACATGTCGCCGGAAGAGCAGGCCCGTTTTCTGGTGTCGCGGGGTAATGCCCATCTGGGTCTTAACCAGATGGACAAGGCACAAGCGAATTATTCCACGGCGCTTCAGTTGGTGCCAGGTTTCCTGGAGGCCCAACTGGGACAGGCCCGACTCCTTGCAATTTCCGGAAAGTCTGACCAAGCCATGGCTCAGGTCAAGCAGATATTAAGTGTTTCACCCAATACGATCAATGCCTGGCTTCTTCAGGGCGATTTGCTCAAATCAAAGAATGACATGCAAGGTGCCTTGGCTTCCTATCAGCGTGCTCTGAAAATCGACAGCACCCATCCTGCTGCGCTACTGGATGCAGCATTTACCAGTGTGGCCCTGGGGCACCTCAATGAGGCACGGGACTATGTGACCACTCTTGAGAAAATGATGCCGCGAACCATCGTGGCGAAGTATTTGCTAGGCGTTATCGCCTTTAGGGAAGGGCAGTATCAGAAAGCCAAGGATTCGCTGTCGCAAGCCATGAAGTCCATACCCGATTATCTGCCTGGGGTTTTCCTGATGGGTATGGTGGACTTTCAGTTGGGCTCTCTCGAAAGCGCCCAACAGTCATTCAGTCGGGTGGCAGCTGCATTCCCTGAGGATCCCATCGCGATCCGGATGCTGGCCATGACTCAGCTACGAATGAAACGGCCGGATGCGGCCTTGAAAACGCTGGATCCCTTCTTGCAAAAGACGGACGCAGATCCTGATTTGTTGTCCATTGGAGCGCAGGCAGCAGTCGAGACAAAAAATTATGCGCAGGCAGCGAATATGCTGGCACGGTCATCTGCTGCGCATCCGGCCAGTAGCCAACTCCGAACGGAGTTGGGTTTGACACACCTGGCCACAGGGCACACAGAGCAAGCCATTGCAGATCTGGAAGCGGCCATCAAACTGGATCCTTCCAGAATGCAGGCAGGCAGTGCCTTGATC